>JACMRI010000095.1 GCA_014376525.1 Bacteroidia bacterium
AACCAAGAGCGAATACGACTATTTTAACAACAAATTACAACATAAAAAGTTTAAGAAAAAAGAAATTATATTGGAGCCAGGAATAGTGTGCAATTTTGAGGGATATGTTTTAAAAGGATTGTTTAGAATGTATTGTATAAACGAAAATGGCAACGAGACTGATTTACTATTTGCCTGCGAAGACTGGTGGATTGGCGATTTAATAAGTTTTTCTCAACGCATTCCATCTAAATTATATATACAAGCTCTCGAAGATTCGGAAGTGTTGCTAATAAGTTACGAAAACAAAGAGTTGTTGTTTAACAAAATTCCTGCTCTTGAACGATTGTTTAGGCTAATGGTACAAAAAGCATTTGAAACAATGATGAATAGACTTTTAGCCACTATTTCGGAAACTGCAGAAACTAGATATTTACATTTTATAAAAAGATATCCTAGCATTCCTTTGCGTGTGCCACAACACATGATTGCCTCTTACTTGGGCATAACCCCAGAGTTTTTGAGTAAAACCCGTGCTAAACTTTCAAAAAAAAAGTTGGAGTAACTACTCTTGCAATAAATACTTCATTTCTTAATCTAGGTTAACGAATTTGTGATAGCAATATTTCATTTTTGTAAATATTAATTAACGCAATTATTAAATTTATATTCATGGACAGAAAAGAATTTCTTAAGAAAGGTTTGCTTGGTACAGCTATGCTAGTTAGTTCGGGTGCTATAGCCAATGTATTGAAAAATGATAATGACGAATTAGCCTAACTTACTCAAGTAGGATATAATCACTTACCGCCACCTACAACCAAAATAATGGAAAACATAGTTATACACAAAGCAAACACCAGAGGCACCGCAGACCATGGTTGGCTCAAAGCCAATTTTTCGTTCAGTTTTGCCAATTACCACAACCCAGAGCGTATGCACTTTGGGGTACTTAGAGTAATGAACGATGATATAATTGCTGCAGGAATGGGCTTTGGCACACACCCGCACGATAATATGGAAATAATAACCATACCGCTTGATGGTGCTTTGGAACACAAAGACAGTATGGGTAACGGAAAAATTATTAACTATGGCGATATACAATGTATGAGTGCCGGAACTGGCATAGAACACAGTGAGTTTAACCCCAACAAAGATAGGGATGCTAATACGTTGCAAATTTGGATGTTTCCTAACAAAAAAAATGTAGTGCCTCGTTACGACCAATTAACGTTAGATAAAACTAAAAGCAAAAATAATTTACAACAAATATTATCGCCTAATATTGATGATGATGGCGTATGGGTGCACCAAGATGCTTGGTTTCATAAAGGTGTTTTTGATAAAGATATTGCCACAGATTACACAATAAAACGCAAGGGTAACGGAGTATATTTATTTGTAATTAATGGCGACATTACCGTGAATGGACACGAATTAAACAAAAGAGATGGATTTGGAATTTGGGACGTAGAAAAAATAAACATACAAGCAAAAACTAACAACGCAGAAATTTTGGTAATGGACGTTCCAATGACTATAGCTTAAAAACAAAACATTAATAATAATTAAACACAAAAGTCATGAACTGGAACATCGATCAAACACACTCTGAAGTGCAATTTAAAGTAAAGCATTTAGTAATTTCAACAGTAACAGGTAACTTTACTTCTTTTGAAGGAACTGTATTAGCAACAAGCGAAGACTCATTTGATAACGCTGCTGTAGCGTTTAGTTTAAACGTTGATAGTATTTCTACTAATCAAATAGATAGAGATAATCACTTAAAATCGGCAGAGTTTTTTGATGTGGAAAAGTTTCCTAAAATTACATTTAGCAATGGTAAATTAACTAAAAAGAACAACAACGATTACGACTTAAACGGTCATCTTACCATAAAAGAAACTACAAAGCCTATAACATTACAAGTAACCTTAGGAGGTATAATGAAAGACCCTTGGGGAAACACCAAAGCTGGTTTTGAAATTAACGGAGTTATAAATCGTAAAGATTTTGGCATGACGTGGAATGCAATAACAGAAGCTGGAGGCTTGCTAGTAGGCGAAGACATAAAGTTGGCATTAAACATTCAGTTGGCTAAAGCTTAATTTATACATAGTTAAATTAACAACAAGAGAGTTGGTTCTTTATAGAATCAGCTCTTTTTTTTATTTAATATAAGTTGTTAGCTAACTACTAAAATTAATACTTATGCAAATACTTGTAGTAAATAAAAACACAACCTCAATAAACACTTTACATAAGCGAAGCGTTTTAACAAAATACAATTGCAAAAATAGTACATTTGACAATAAGAAAAACTAACCGCAATTATGAAAATAATATTAACTACACTAACAGTTTTAGCTTGCATAGCCAATACAACCGCGCAACAAATTATTAACACTAATACCTTAAAACACAATGCGTGTAGCCATGCTAAGATAAAACCAAACAATACTTTGCCACAATACGTACAAAGTAACTTAATGGGTAGATACGATGTAAAGCACGTAAAGTTAGACTTGATTATGGAGCGTACCAGCACTCATGTAAAGGGTAATGCAACCTTGTTGTTACAAGTAAACGCAACAAGCTTAGATACTATTGCGCTTGAATTATTGCAGGTTATTAATATAGATTCGATTAAAATTAACAATGTATTAATAAGCAACTTCACACATACCAACAACCACGTATACACACCCTGCAACACTTACCCACAAGGCACAATGGTAAGCATACAAGTTTTTTATAATGGCACATCTCCTAACAATGGTTTCTTTTCTGGCGTTACCAATTCATTGTCGCCAGAGGTTACCTGGACATTATCTGAAAGTTTTCAGGGGCGCGATTGGTGGCCGTGTAAGCAAGTATTGAGCGATAAAATAGACTCGGTAGATGTATGGATAACTACAGATACTGCCAACAAAGTAGGGAGTAATGGCTTGCTAAAAAAAATAACCCTAACGGGTGCAGGCAAGCATCGTTACGAGTGGCACAGCAACTATATGATAAACTATTATTTGATATCGGCAAGTATAGCCAAGTATATAGAATACAATGTATACGCACATCCTAATGCATTGGCTGGCGATTCTATATTAATACAAAATTATTTATACGATGATGGTACTGTTGTAAGTAGTAAATTAAGTATTGATAAAACAGCAACTTACATAGAAAAATTTTCGGACGCATTTGGCTTGTATCCTTTTTGGAAAGAAAAATATGGGCATTGCCAAACCGAATTAGGTGGCGGAGAAGAACATCAAACAATGACTACTATCGGTTTCTTTTTTGATGACCTTGTAGACCACGAACTTGGGCATCAATGGTGGGGCAACAACGTTACGTGTGCTACATGGCAAGATATATTTATTAACGAGGGTTTTGCTTCATATTGCGAACATATAGGAGTAGAACGCACAGGAACGGCCTTACAAGCATTAAATCAAATAAAAAGCGTGCAAAATGCTGTAATAAGCCAGCCTAACGGTAGTGTATACATACCTTTTGCAAGTGCTTATGATGAAAACAGAATATTTGACGGAAGATTATCTTACGATAAAGGTTCAGCAATTATTCACATGATGCGCTTTGAGGCACAAAACGATTCATTGTTTTTTAAAGCATTACAAAATTTTCAAATCCAATTTAAAGATTCTGTTGCTATAGGCGAAGATTTAAAAACGGTATTACAAAATACTACAGGCATAAGTTATGCTGATTTTTTTAATCAATGGTACTACGGCGAGGGCTATCCTAAATACAACATAACATGGAACCAAGCCAACGATACACTTACGCTAAACGTAAACCAAACTACATCGGCGGCAGTAACTCCGTTATTTAAAATGTTGATGGAATATAAATTAAAATCGGCACAAGGCGATACAATTGTAAAAGGCTATCAAACCAATAATACCAACGAGTTTAAGTATAAGTTAAATGGTAAAACTATTACACAAATAGTGGTTGATCCCAACTTTAAGGTGTTGAAAAAAGTAATAAGCAATATACAAATTACCGATATAAACACTGTAAACACAGCGCTTGCGGTAGAGTTGTTTCCTAACCCTGTAAATGATAAATTATATTTAAGCGTTGAAGGGCAATTTAACCAAGCATTTACAGTGCAAGTAACCGATATTAGTGGGCGTGTAATTTCACAAACCAACAACATAAATTTTGCTACTGGTATAGATGTAAGCTTACTATGCGCTGGCACTTATTTATTAAAACTAAACAATGCCAACACAAGTATTATAAAGCGTTTTAATAAACTGTAACAAGAACTTAATGAAACCTAAA
>JACMRI010000096.1 GCA_014376525.1 Bacteroidia bacterium
TTACCTATTTTATTAGTTTACAATACTTTATATCATTGGGGGAGTTTTCGCAAATTCGCTTTGCATTACTTTTTGTATCATTTATTATAATGCCTTTAGGATCTACATTTGGATAAGAACAAACACATTTATATTCTTTTTTACATGAAAATAAAGACGTTACCACTAATACAAGTCCTACTATTTTTAAATTGGTTTTCATTATTTCTATTTTAAAAGCAGATTAAAACCTACAACTTACTCACCACATAATCCTTTCTGTTGCCCGCAAACATTTCGTAGTGGTTAAACTTGCATTCCAAGGAGCCGTTCATTACCGAAAAACGTTGCTTAGGTTTTAAGCCTATTTTTTTCATGGCTTCCATGTTAGACGATAATACGTAGGCATTAAAACCCTTATAATTATGTTTTAATGTATTGCCAATAAGTGCATATAGTTCGTCGAGGTTGTCTTTGTCCAAACGCTCGCCATACGGAGGGTTTATCATCATTGTACCTTTTTCAAACTCGTGTTTATAGTCTTCAAAAGCACCCGTTATTACTTTTATTTTATAACCCAGTTCGGCATTTTTAATATTGTTTTTGGCAATAATGGCCGATGACGTAGCGCTATCAATACCAATAATTTCGGGACCTTCGGTAAGTATATTGGCTTTGCCTTCTGCACGTATTTCGTTCCAAAGTTCAGGGTCAAAATTTAACCAGTTTTCAAAACCATATTCCTTGCGGTGGTAGCCAGCGGGCATATTATAGGCCATCATAGCAGCTTCAATAAGGTTAGTTCCCGAGCCACACATAGGGTCTATAAACAACGATTTTTTGTCCCAACGGGTCATCATTATTAATCCTGCCGATAGTACTTCGTTAATAGGTGCTTTGGTGCTATCAGTCCTGTAGCCACGCTTGTGTAACGACGTACCCGAAGTATCTAACGATAGTGTAGCGCTTTCTCTAAATATGTGTATGTTTATGCGCATGTCTGGAAATTCTTTATCTACATAAGGGCGTATTCCTTTTATCTCTCTAAAACGGTCGGCTACTGCATCTTTGGCTTTCATAGATACGAATAGCGAATTAGTAAACTCCGATTTTGTTTCGGTAGTATCAAAAGCAAAGGTTTGTTTTTCGGTAAAATATTCTTCCCATTTCACGGCTTTTACCTTGTCGTATAATTCTTGTTGGTTGGTTACGTTAAATGTAGTTATGGGTTGCAATATGCGCAAAGCCGTGCGGCAGTAATAGTTGGCTTTGTACATTACTTCTTTATCGCCCGTAAATTTTACGGCACGGTTAAGTATTTCTATGTCGGTTGCACCCAATGCTTCTAGTTCGTCGGCAAGCAAGTCTTCAAAATTCATTAGTGTTTTGGCTATGTAGGTGTGCGTAGGTCTCATTATTTTTTGTTAGATGTAAGTTTTTATTATTTTTGCAAATGTAGTTTACTACACATAAAATAGCTAATTTAAAATAATACAAATTTTAAGTAGTATAATTTTTGTTTGATAAAAGTAAATGTATATATTCGCCAACTCAAAATAATAACTCAATACAAGATAATTATGCCAAAAATGAAAACTAATTCTAGTGCGAAAAAACGTTTTTCGATAACTGGAACTGGTAAAATCAAACGTAAGCACGCGTACAAACGCCACATTCTTACCAAGAAAACTACCAAACAAAAAAGAGCACTTACACACTCAGGCTTAGTACACGAACGCGATGCTTCTCGCATACGTTTATTACTAGTTAAATAGTAAGTAAAGCTATTGTAAACAATAGCAATTAGGTTAAATAAAAATTGTAAAAAACCAGTTGAAAAGCACAAGTATTAATTGAAACAAATTAGTCGCTTAAAACAAAACACTTAAAAAAACATGCCACGTTCAGTCAATCACGTAGCTTCGAGAGCAAGAAGAAAAAAAATACTCAAACGCACCAAAGGTTATTTTGGATCACGCAAAAATGTGTGGACAGTAGCCAAAAATACTTGGGAAAAAGGTCAACAATACGCATTTCGCGATCGTAGAGCCAAAAAACGTAATTTCCGTGCATTATGGATTGTTCGTATTAACGCAGCCGTACGCGAATTTGATATGAGTTACTCAGAGTTTATTGGTAAAATTAACGCTAAAGGTGTTAAATTAAACCGTAAAACAATGGCAGACTTAGCAATGAATAGCCCAGAGGCTTTTAAAGCATTAGTACAATCAGTTAAATAGAAAATTACTAACAAGTTATTATTTTGAAAACAAAAAAGGTTTCGCTTAACTGCGAAACCTTTTTTTATCAATGATTCGTAAGTTTTTATTATTTTTGTAAAAATTTAAAAAAAATAAAAAACCAATTTTAAACTAATGGCAAAAATTAAAGTGTTAAACTCAGTTGTAGAGCTTGATGGAGACGAAATGACACGTATTATATGGTCGTTTATTAAAGAAAAATTAATTCTTCCTTACTTAGAATTAGATATTAAATATTACGACTTAGGTATGGAGCATCGCGATGCTACCAACGACCAAGTTACTATAGATGCTGCCAACGCAATAAAAGAATTTGGTGTAGGCATTAAGTGCGCTACCATTACGCCCGACGAAGCACGTGTAAAAGAATTTGGCTTAAAACAAATGTGGAAATCGCCCAACGGTACTATACGCAATATACTAGATGGTACAGTATTTCGTGAACCAATAGTATGTGCCAATGTACCACGTTTGGTTACCAACTGGAACTCACCTATAATAGTTGGTCGTCATGCATTTGGTGACCAATATAAAGCTACCGATTTTATAATACCAGGCAAAGGTAAATTAACTATGAAGTTTGAAGGCGAAGATGGAAAGGTAATAGAACACGAAATATTTAACTTCCCAAGTGCTGGTGTAGCTATGGGTATGTATAATTTGGAAGCCTCTATACGTGGTTTTGCACATTCATGTTTTAATGTAGCGTTAAACAAAAAATGGCCGCTGTATTTATCTACCAAAAACACTATTCTTAAAAAGTACGATGGTCGTTTTAAAGATATTTTTGAAGAAATATTTGTAGCAGATTACAAAGCCAAGTTTGACGCAGTAGGCATAATTTACGAACACCGTTTGATAGATGATATGGTGGCTTCGGCACTTAAATGGAATGGTAATTTTGTATGGGCATGTAAAAATTACGATGGCGACGTACAGTCGGACACCGTAGCTCAAGGTTTTGGTTCGTTAGGATTAATGACATCAGTGCTTATTACACCCGATGGAAAAACTATGGAAGCTGAAGCAGCACACGGAACTGTAACACGCCACTACCGCGACCACCAAGCGGGTAAACCTACTTCAACTAACCCTATAGCATCAATATTTGCTTGGACACGTGGTTTAGAATTTCGTGGCAAGTTAGATGGTAATACAGACTTAATTAACTTTTGTCAAATGTTAGAACAAGTATGTGTAGAAACCGTTGAAAGTGGTAAAATGACTAAAGACTTAGCAGTGTGCATACACGGCAACAAAGTTACTTTAGGTACACACTACCTAAATACCGAAGATTTTTTAGATGCAATAGACACTAACTTAAAAGCTAAATTAGCCTAACCATATTTTGAATTTTTATAATACAAAAACAGCCGTGTACCTAGTATATACGGCTGTTTTTTTATTTGAATAGATATACACGCACGAAACAAATTTTCCCTTTTGCTCGCACTAAGCTTAGCCTAAGTGAGGAGAGGAACTATATATTACTCATGAATAACACAATAGCAATAATAGGAGGAGGTAGCTGGGCTACCGCACTATGCAAAATACTTACAGATAACAACCAACACGTACACTGGTATATGCGCGATACGCAAGCTATACTGCACATACAACAGTATGGGCATAATCCCAATTACATAAGTACAGCTACGCTCAATGTTAATAACATAACACTAAGCTACAACCCACAACAGATAGTTGATGCCTGCCAAACTTTGATAATAGCAATTCCTGCGGCATATCTGCACGATACTTTGCAAGGTATTAATCTTACTAATAAAAATATAGTATCGGCTATAAAGGGTATAATACCTAGTACTAACCAAATAGTAGGCGATTATTTGCAAACTCAATTCAACCAGCCATTGGCAAATATTGCAGTAATAGCAGGGCCTTGCCACGCCGAGGAAGTAGCCATGGAACGTTTATCGTATTTAACCATTGCAAGCCAAAATGCAGTGTTAGCAAGCAATGTAGCCCAAGCGTTAAATTGCAGATACATTAACACATCAATAAATGATGATATATATGGTACTGAATACTCGGCAGTGCTCAAAAACATTATGGCTTTAGCCAGTGGTATATGCCATGGCATAGGCTATGGCGATAACTTTCAGGCGGTATTGGTATCTACTGCTATACAAGAAATAAAACGTTTTGTAGATGCTGTGCACCCCATTAACCGTGATATTAACGACCATGCTTATCTTGGCGATTTGTTGGTAACCGCTTATTCGCAGTTTAGTCGCAATCGTACTTTTGGTGCTATGATAGGCAAAGGTTACTCTGTAAAAGCAGCACAACTTGAGCTTAATATGGTGGCAGAGGGCTATTTTGCTGTAAAATGTATTCATCATATTAATCAACAACACAACGTGTATATGCCCATAACTAATGCGGTGTACAACATTTTATATCTTAACCACAACGTAACAAACGAAATAAAACAACTTACGGAGCTATTGTAAACACTACATACTTACCACTAATACGCCCCACAAAACCATTTACAGAGTTATTTAATAGTTTTGATATCTTTTTTCAAATAAATAAATTATAATTTTTATAATTGCATTTAATAAATAACAACTAACCAACTAATCTTAAAACGAAAAAAACAATGAGCGCACAACCAACAACAACAGTAACGAAAAAAGGAGGCAAATCTTTTTCTGATGTATTTTCATCATTCGCCATTCCAGTATTGTTAGTATTAGGTATTTCTATATACATTTTTGTATTGGGAAACCCATCAAATTTTGAAGGAGGAGTCCCTACCAATCACCCAATTAAAGAAGGTATTGGTCACGTATTAGGTTTAATGCACAAAGGTGGTTTTATTGTACCAATATTGGTATCGTTGGTATTAATGACCGTTTCATTTTCGGTAGAACGTTTTTTAACTATTGGTAAAGCACAAGGTAAAGGTTCGGCAAAAGATTTAGTAGCTAAAATTAAAACTTTTCTAAACCAAGGTCAAATAGATGCAGCTATTGCAGAGTGCGACAAACAAGAAGGTTCGGTAGCTAACGTTACGCGTGCTACATTGGTTAAGTACAAAGAAATGCTAACCGTAAGCGACTTAACCAAAGATCAAAAAGTATTAGCATTACAAAAAGAATTAGAAGAAGCAACACAATTAGAATTACCTCACTTAGAGCGTAACTTAGTTATCATCGCTACTATGGCGTCAGTATCTACGTTAATAGCTTTGTTAGGAACGGTAATAGGTATGATTAAAGCGTTCTCGGCGTTAGCAGCAGAAGGTGCAGGAGGACAAGGAGCATTAGCCGATGGTATCTCTGAAGCACTTATAAATACTGCATTAGGTATTGGTAACTCTGCTTTAGCAACTATTATGTACAACGTATTTACCTCTAAAATTGATGGTATTACACACACTATAGACGAAATAGGATTTACAATTACACAACAATTTGCAGCTTCACAGAAATAATAATACGGCGCTACACACCGTTGATAGTATTATTATTTAAAGTAAAAGTAAATTTACGAATTATTAAAAAAAAATAAGGATAAAGAAATGTCAAAAAATAAAACAGCGCGTAAAAGTACCTCGGTAGATATGACGGCAATGACCGACGTAGCTTTCTTATTACTTACATTTTTTATGTTGGCTACCAAGTTTAAGCCAGATGAGCCTGTAACTGTAGAAACGCCCTCTTCAATATCCGAAATAAAATTACCCGAGAAAAATATAATGCTCCTAACCCTCGACAAAGACAGCCGTGTATTCTTTTCTATTGATGGAGAAAAAACACGTGTAGAAATGTTGAACAAAGTAGGCGAAAAGTATAAAGTTACCTTTAGCGCAGCACAACAAAAAGAATTTGCTAACATGAGCTCGTTTGGAATACCAGTAGCGCAGTTAGGTAAATTTTTGGATATGAAACCCGAACAACGTGGTGCATTTAAACAAACAGGAATACCGTCGGATTCATTAAACAATGAACTTTCGGACTGGGTGTGGCAAGCACGTTTAGCCAACAACGACCTACGTGTAGCTGTTAAGGGCGATAGAGAAACAAGCGTACCTGTAGTTAAGCAAGTAATAAAAACATTGCAAGACCGCAAGGTAAACCGTTTTAACTTTATTACAGCAATGGAAAAAGCGCCCAAATAAAGCGCCACCAAAGCAATAGATAATAGTACAAAGCAAAATTTTAAAAGAATATTAATAGTATAAATATTAAATAACAATGTCAGAAATAGATACCTCCGGCGGTGGTAAAAAAGGAGGCAAGCCCAAAGGCAAGAAAATGAGTACCCGTGTGGATTTTACTCCCATGGTGGATTTAGGTTTCTTACTTATTACCTTTTTTATGCTTACCACTACCATGAGTACGCCACAGGCAATGGAAATAAACATGCCTGTAAAAGAAGATAAAGTAGAGGATGAAAGCAAAGTAAAAGCATCGCAAGCAGTAACTTTATTATTGGCCGAAAACGATAAAGTAGTGTACTATTTTATTGATGCAGTTACAGGAGAACCAATGACACCAGTGGTTACCAACTATAGTGCAACAGGAATACGTAAAACATTACTTAAAGAAAACCGAGACCGCAACCGTGTGGGAGTAGATTCTATACCTGTGTACAAAAAAATGTTTGCAGAGCGTAAAATGGACGAACCTACTATGCGCAAGCGAATATCAGCTATTAAAGCCTACAAAGATGGGTTAATAGTGGTAATAAAAGCTGACGATAAAGCTAAGTACAAAAATATTGTAGATATATTGGACGAAATGTCAATTTGTAACATAGGTAGATATGCTGTAGTAGATATTACACCTGCGGAAGTAGAGATGATTAAAACCGTTAAATTATAAACCTAAACACTTAAAAAAATGGCAACAGATATTTTTGATAGAGATTGGGTAGAACTCGTCTTTGATGGTAGAAACAAAAAGTACGGAGCTTACGAAATGCGCAAGAGCGCAGGACGTAACACGTTTTTGGGAATAATTATTTCTTTGGCTTTGGCAGTATCGGCTATTGTAGGTCCACGTATTGTAGCTGCACTAAGTGATTTGATTCCTGAGGAAGAAAAATTTAAAAACACCGAAGTAGTTACAATGGAAGAACCACCTCCATTGGACGAAAAAGAACCACCACCACCGCCTGTAGAACCACCACCCCCATTGAAATCTACAGTAAAGTTTACTCCACCAGTAATAGAACCCGATAAAGACGTACCAGACGAACCACCTCCAACACAAGATAAGTTAGTAGAAGTTGATGCTGGTGTAAAAACGGAAGAGGGAGATAAAAATGGTATAGACGAATCGTTATTGCAAGGTACAGGTAAAGAAGTGGTAGAGGAAGCTCCGCCACAAATATTTACAGTAGTAGAGCAAATGCCAGAGTTTCCGGGTGGCGAAGGCGAAATGATGAAATACTTGGGTAGCAAAATAAAGTATCCAGCAATGGAAAAAGATAACAACATAAGCGGTAGAGTATTCTTAACATTTGTTGTAGAACCAAACGGAAACATTACTGATGTAAAAGAACTACGTGGTGTAAAAGGAGGCCCGGGATTAGCACAAGAAGCAATGCGTGTGGTAAAATCTATGCCTAACTGGAAACCAGGTAAACAAAATGGTAAATCGGTACGTGTGCAGTTTAACTTACCCGTAGTATTTAGCTTAAATTAATAAAAAATAATACATAAATTGCCTAAATGGTTGTTCTTAACCCCGCTTATTTTTATAAATAAACGGTTAAGAACAACCATTTTTTACATAATAACAAATAGTTATAACGCACTATTTACAATTATTAAAATAGACTAATTGTTCCTAAAATAGAATAATTAAAATTTTTTACAACTCTATTTTGCACTCGTAAATGCTTGATATTAAACGTAATTGGTAATTATTTAGTACTCTTTATATAACTGCTACGGCATTAGTGTACGCTTAATTAATGCCTAACTCCCACACATTATACAATTTTCGTTAGTACATAGCTAGTAAAAATTTCTTAGCTGTAAGTTACACTACTTTGTTACGCACTTAACTTTAGGCTTTTACTCCACTAATTAATTTTTGTTGGGTTGTATTTACTGTGAAGTAAACAATCCACAAAAAACATAATTACATTATGGTGTTTGAGCCAAGCTAAAGCCTGTATAGCACTTAATGTGTTTAGTAAAAGCCATAACTAATAAAAAACTTGGCAAATAAAAAAACGTAAACCCTGTTAGTGAGCAATTTAACTCACTAATGGTTTTTAGTACAAATTTGGTATATAGGAAGTAATAAAGATAATTCAGCATTGAATTACATGTATGCACTTGCAATAGCTTAAAACTGTAAATGAAGTTTTGTATTAATATTGAAAGATTTTAAAATAATTGAATACGAATAGAATTTGGTACAATAAGCTGCTTATAATTGGGGATTAACCACAAAAATATGTGTACTTTCGCCTTTAATATAAAAATAATACATAATGTTTGATAATCCTACACACACCACATTAGATAAAATGGGCGAGTTTGCCCTAATAGACCACATAACTAAGCACGTAAAACTTACACATGCCAATACCGTAAAAGGTATAGGAGATGATGCAGCAGTATTATTAAAAAGTGTAGATACCCTACAAGTTATAACTACAGATATGCTTGTGGAAGGCGTGCATTTTGATTTGATGTACACTCCATTAAAACATTTAGGCTACAAAGCAGTAATAGTAAACCTTAGCGATATATGCGCTATGAATGCAGTACCTCGCCAAATAACCGTAAGTATAGCAGTATCTAGCAAATATACCTTAGAAGCTATAGAGGAACTATACAGCGGAATATTGGCAGCTTGCAATATTTACAAAGTAGATTTGGTAGGAGGCGATACTACCAGTAGTAAAAGTGGCTTGGTAATAAGCATTACCGCTATAGGCGAAACTAACATTAACAACATTACCTACCGCCACACTGCCAACGAAAACGACTTAATATGCGTAACAGGCGACCTTGGTGCAGCCTACATGGGTTTGCAAGTATTAGAACGTGAAAAACAAGTATTCTTAGAAAATCCCGATGTACAACCTGATATTGAAGGGCATGATTATATAGTGGAGCGTCAGTTAAAGCCCGAAGCCCGTATAGACATTATAGCTCAGTTACTCAAAGAGCAAGTGGTACCTACAAGTATGATTGATATTAGCGATGGTTTAGCATCAGAATTATTACATATATGCAAAGCGTCCAACTTAGGCTGTAATATTTATGAGAGCAAAATACCGATAGATTCTGTTACGTTTCAAACGGCATTAGATTTTAACATAATACCCCAAGTATGTGCCATGAATGGTGGCGAAGATTACGAACTATTGTTTACTATTAAGCAAGAGGATTTTGAGAAAATAAAAGATAAAGACAGCATAACTGTTATAGGACACATGACTGCACAAGGCAACAGTGCCAATATGATAACCAATGCCAATACCGTATTGCCTATTGAAGCTCAAGGCTGGAAACATTTTTAGTAAAACGATTACACTCTTTGCCAATAACGTAATTCGTAATTAAATGAACTTCATCAACCTAAAAGAAATAACTACCGTAACTATGATACTATTTGCGGTAATAGACGTAATAGGTTCTATACCTGTGCTCATAGATTTAAAGCAGCGTATAGGCGAAATTAAAGCCGAAAAAGCATCGGTAGCATCATTGATTATAATGTTGGTGTTTTTATTTGTGGGCAATAGTTTCTTACAATTAATAGGGCTCGATGTAAGTTCGTTTGCCATAGCAGGTTCGTTTGTATTGTTTTTTATAGCTTTAGAAATGATATTGGGTATTCGCCTGTATAAAGACAGCGTACCCAAAACAGCATCTATTGTGCCCATAGCCTTTCCGCTTATTGCTGGCGCAGGAACTATGACTACTTTACTTTCGTTGCGAGCGCAGTATCACGATATAAATATTGTAATAGCCATTGTAATAAACATAGCATTAGTGTATTTAGTACTTAAAAACACAGGGCGAATTGCAGCCCTTATAGGCGATGGTGGTGTAGATATTATTCGCAAAATATTTGGAGTAATATTGTTGGCAATAGCCGTTAAGTTATTTAAAACAAACGTATTTACAGGACTTTAAAACACAATAATAATAACTCTGCTAATACCGTAATTCGTAATTAATAATTCGTAATTGAATGTAGATGATAAACATATATACAGATGGTGCATGTAGCGGAAACCCTGGACCTGGGGGCTATGGTATAGTTATGATAAGTGGTGTACATCGTAAAGAATTGAGCCAAGGCTTTGTACGCACTACCAACAACCGTATGGAACTAATGAGCGTGAGTGTAGCACTTGAACAAATAAAAAATGCTGGCGCAACCGTTACCGTGTGTAGCGATAGCAAGTATGTAGTAGAAGCGTTTAACAAAAACTGGATTGCAGGTTGGATAAAAAAAAACTGGAAAGACGTAAAAAATCCTGATTTATGGCAACGTCTTATAGCACTGTGCAAGCTACATAGCGTAACTTTTGTATGGGTTAAAGGTCATGCCAGCAATGTAGAAAATAATCGTTGCGACCAACTTGCAGTTGTTGCATCTAAAAGTAAAGCATTAATAGCAGATGAGTTCTATGTGGGATTGGGATAAAAAATATTCAAATAGAATATTTTTAAGTCTAATTAAAGAGTATCCAATTATTTTTGTTCGCAAATACATAACATCTTTGTTATATTTGCCAATATATGACAAACGCAAATTATATTCATTACGCTACTAATTATGGCGATGGCATACATTATCATTTAGTGCTATGGGTGGACGTGGCAAGTACTACTATGGCTGTGCTTAACACTACTACCAAGGTGTACGAATGTATTATAAATTACTTAAGCCCTATTACACAAATATCCAACGAGCAATTACGTACAAATTTAAAACTAGCGCAAGTGCAATTAATTAGTGCTTCGGCACAGTTGTATAATGCAAACATGGCTTTAATACCCAACAACACCATTGCTGCCAACGAGTTGGACTACACACATACCGATGCACTAACACTTATAAATGCACAAATAGCTTATAACGTATCGCCCGAAATCATTGCTAAATTACAACAGCTATCACCCGCTATTACGCTGCACCATCATACAGCTATAAGTATACAAAATGTACTTACTAATTTAGTAAAACAACCTAACGAAAGTCTTGTAACCGCAACTTTATACAACAAATTATTGCACGTGTGCGTAGTTAAAAACGGCGTGTTTACGCTTAGCAATTATTACGATATAAAACACACTAACGATGTAGTATATTACTTACTATTTACTTATAATCAGCTACAGTTAAGCAACACAGCCGTGCCATTATATGTGTATGCCGACGCTGGAATGGCTAAATTAATAGCTACACATTTGATGGAATTTATACAAACCACACACATCACGCATAACTTACCTACGCCTTACACTTTGCATAGCAGTATAGATAGCGCATTAACGAGCGAATTATATCCACTACTTACGTTGCACCCATGCGTATAGTTGCTGGTAAATACAAAGGGCGTAAACTTCCGTTTATGAAAGAAGGTACGCTACGCCCCACTACCGACTATGCACGTGAGGCACTAATGAATATTTTGAACAATGCCCTAGACTTAGAAGAGTGCCGAGTGTTGGATTTATTTGCAGGCACAGGAGCTATGTCGTTTGAATTATTATCTCGTGGAGTTAAAAGTAGTACCTGTGTAGAAAGCAATAAAATACATTATAACTACATACGCAGTGCAGCTACTTTCTTGCAAGAAAAAAACATTACCATATTAATGACTGATGTGTTTTTATTCATCAAAAAAAATGAAACGCCGTATAGCATAATATTTGCGGACCCTCCGTACGATTTAAAAAACTTGAGCGAACTACCACAATTAATTTTGGACAGTAATAGTATGAATGCCGATAGTACCTTAATAGTAGAACACCCCGAAAGTATTGATTTTACTAAAGTTGCAGGCTTTTATAATCATAAAAATTATGGCAAAGTAAATTTTAGTTTTTTTAGGAAAGAAAAAAATAACCCATCAACTACAGTACCCAATGAGTAAAAAAATAGCTTTATTTCCAGGTTCGTTTGATCCTATTACCAAAGGGCACGAAGCTCTTGTGTTGCGTGCTATACCTTTGTTTGATGAGGTAATAGTTTCGGTAGGGGTTAATACTATAAAACAATGTATGTTTACTTTGGAGCAACGTTTGGAGTTTATACGCACTACATTTAAAAATTATCCTAACGTAAAAGTTACTACCTACCAAGGGCTTACCATTAATTATGCTGTGCAAATAGGCGCTAATACTATATTGCGTGGATTGCGCAATAGTACCGATTTTGATTACGAAAAAAGTATAGCACAAATGAACAAAGCCATAAGCCCAAGTGTTGATACCATATTTTTAATAACCGACCCCGAATTAGCTGCAATAAGTTCTAGCCTATTGCGAGAGTTAATAAAAGGCGGAGCTAACGTGCAACCGTTTTTGCCTACAGCAATAGTAATTTCGAATTAAAAAAAATTCGACCTATCAAGTTTTATAACTCATCTAAAATATACTGTCTGTTTTCTAACATTTTATATCTATCATTTTCAATCTGTTTTCTAACATTTAATTAATGAAAAAAAACCTATCTATTTTACTTGTACTCCTTGCTATGTGTGCTTTTGTGCAGGCGGGTAATCAGGTATTAATAATGGGTAAAGCACCACAATTAGCTAATAAAACCATAGCTGCTTATACCGTTACCGATTATTTTTCGGAGAATGAAAAAAGCATATCTCCTGTGTTTAAAATAGATGATGAAGGTAATTTTGAACTTAAATTTCCTTTACAAGAGCTAACTTACGTTACCTGCATTAGCAACGGTTACAAGTTTGATTTGTACTGCATTCCCAACAAAGTATATACCATTACTGTAGCGCCAAACGATAGTACATTGCGCACTAAAGTAAATACTGAGGTGTATCTTAATTATAGCATTAAATGTAACGATGAGTACGACCTTAACAAGCTAATAACGCAATATACTTACACGAGCGATGTGTTTTTTAGTACGCATTTTATGAAGATAACACAGCGTATGGCATACCTAGAAATAGATAGCTTGAAAAAAGCAACTACCGCCAAATACGCACCAGTAAAGAACAGTTATTTTAATACTTATTTATACTATGCTAACGCACTGCTTGAGTACGAATGCGTGCGTACTACCAAAAAATTCAATCGTAAGTTTATGAACAACATTGCCCTAGAAAACCGTGCTTACGTTGATTTTTTTAAAGAGTTTTATGCCAATAAATTAGACCGAGAAACCAATACTATATCGGGCGAAAAATTATTAACCTACATTAATAATTATAAAAGTTATACCGCTATTAATAATTATTTTAGAAAAGATACGCTACTCACCAACGATACCCTACGAGCATTAGTATGTATAAATGGCTTGTACGAATGCTTGTACAAACGTGGATATAACAACACCAATATATTAGAAGTATTACGCAACGCTTCAGATTCTTGTACTATACTTGCATTGCAAGATATAGCCAAACAATACATTATAAAATATAACAGAGGTAAGGTAGGTACTAAAATTAATTTGGAATATACATTACTCAACGAAACTCTTGATACTATTGCACTAAGCAAGTATAGTGGTAAGTATATATGCCTTGCAGTGGGTAACTCGCGTAGTGCCGATTATTGGCAAGAAATGCGTTTAATACCCCGCTTAATTAATTTGTATGGGCGCAACATTAATTTTGTTAGTCTCGCCATTGATGATAATTATGCAAAAACATTAGTCTTAAAAAAACAAAATAAATACACGTGGCCTTTTTTAAATGCCAACAATGCGCACGAATTATTAGACGCACTAAACCTAAGAGCAATACCTAGTTTTTATATACTATCCTACGATGGTACGTTGCTATTAAGTTCGGGTAGTAAACCCAGCGACTTGCTAGAACGCAACATACAAGTGCTTCGCAAGGGCTATTAGTTTTTTGTATTACTCATCAACAAGGGAGCATGCTCTCCTGTTATTTAAATGAAACAGGGACTTTCTGCACAACTATAATTTGTATGTTTGCACACGAAATTAATTAACATAAAAAAAACAAAACACCCATACACATGAGCCAAATAAATATAGCATCAGTACTTACCGCATTAGGTATTAAGGAACACAATAACGGAGCATCAACAGGTCTTAACTGGACTGCTACCACAGGTAAAATTATAGAATCGTATAGCCCTGCCGATGGTAAACTAATAGGAAAAATAGCCACTGCAACGGCAGATGATTACGAAGCAACAATACTAAAAGCACAAGAAGCCTATAAAGTATGGCGCATGATGCCAGCACCTAAACGTGGCGAAATAGTGCGCCAAATGGGCGATGCGTTTCGTGTAAACAAAGACAACTTAGGCAAATTAGTAAGCTATGAAATGGGTAAGAGCCTACAAGAAGGCTTAGGCGAGGTACAAGAAATTATTGATATATGCGATTTTGCAGTAGGCTTGTCGCGCCAATTGTATGGTTTAACTATGCACAGCGAGCGCCCATTGCACCGTATGTACGAGCAATGGCACCCAGTAGGTATTGTGGGTGTAATATCAGCATTTAACTTTCCTGTAGCTGTATGGAGCTGGAACAGTATGTTGGCGTGGGTTTGTGGTGATGTATGTGTATGGAAACCATCGTCAAAAACACCATTATGCGCTATTGCTTGCCAAAACATAATAGCCGATGTATTGCGCAACAACAATGTGCCCGAAGGTGTAAGTTGCTTGCTAATAGGTAATCCTGTGGGCGATTTGTTAAACAACGATAAACGCGTACCATTAATATCGTGCACAGGTTCTACACGTGTAGGACGCATAGTAGGCGAGGCTGTTGCTAAACGTTTTGGTCGTGCATTGTTAGAGTTAGGTGGAAACAACGCCATAATATTTACCCCTAATGCTGATTTGAATATAGCCATAGTAGGCACAGTGTTTGGCGCAGTAGGCACGGCAGGTCAGCGTTGTACCACTACACGCCGGTTAATTATACACGAATCTATATACGATGTTGTAAAACAAAAATTAGTAGCAGCATTTGGTCAATTAAAAATAGGAAACCCACTAGACCAAGCCAATCACGTAGGACCACTTATTGATAAAGATGCGGTAAGCGGATACTTAAATGCCATAGAAAAAGTAAAAGCCGAAGGCGGTACAATGGTAGTAGAAAGTGGTGTACTTACTGGCGAAGGCTACGAAAGTGGCTGCTATGTAAAACCAGCTATTGTAGAGGCTAAAAATCATTACCACATGGTGCAAGAAGAAACATTTGCGCCTATATTATACTTAATGAAATATACTGATTTGGACGATGCCATAGCACAACAAAACGATGTGCCACAAGGTTTATCATCATCAATATTTACAACTAATATGCGCGAAATGGAATTGTTCTTATCGCAAGCGGGTAGCGATTGTGGTATTGCCAATGTAAACATAGGTACAAGCGGCGCCGAAATAGGTGGTGCATTTGGTGGAGAAAAAGAAACAGGTGGAGGGCGCGAAAGTGGCTCTGATGCTTGGAAAGTTTATATGCGCCGTCAAACCAATACTATTAATTATAGTACTACATTGCCATTGGCACAAGGTATTAAGTTTGATTTTTAAATTATAATTTAAAACATAATTCCAACAGCAGTATTAAAAAATGTGGAGGGTTAACTTCCACATTTTTTATATTAAAACAACCAACCATGCTACACATATTTAACACTTTAACCCGCACCAAACAAGAATTTAAACCACTTAATGCACCACACGTAGGTATGTATGTGTGTGGGCCTACAGTGTATTCGGATGTGCACTTGGGCAACTGCCGCACTTTTATATCATTTGATATGATATACCGCTACTTGGTGCATTTGGGCTACAAAGTACGCTACGTGCGCAATATTACCGATGCTGGACATTTGGAAGGGGATAATGATGAGGGCGATGATAAATTTGCCAAAAAAGCAAAGCTCGAACAACTTGAACCTATGGAAATAGTACAACGCTATACCGTAGGTTTTAGAGATGTAATGCGCCAGTTTAATACCCTACCGCCAAGCATTGAACCTACTGCTACTGGGCATATAGTGGAGCAAATACAAATGACACAAACCATTATAGACAATGGTTTGGCGTATGAAGTAAATGGTAATGTATATTTTGATGTAGAAAAATTTTCCAAAACAAACAACTACGGAAAATTGACTAACCGTAAGTTGGAAGACCTACTAACCAACACCCGTGAGCTAAACGGACAAGATGATAAACGTGGTAAATTGGATTTTGCACTATGGATAAAAGCCAAGCCCGAACACCTTATGCAATGGATAAGCCCGTGGGGTATGGGTTTCCCAGGTTGGCATATAGAGTGTAGCGCTATGAGCCGTAAATATTTGGGAGAAACCTTTGATATACACGGCGGAGGTATGGATTTGCAAGCAACACATCACACCAACGAAATAGCGCAAAACATAGGCTGCTGCGGCAAAGACCCAGCAACGTATTGGATCCACACCAACATGCTTACCGTAAACGGCGCACGTATGGGTAAGAGTGTTGGGAATGCATTTTTGCCTCACGAATTATTTAGTGGTTCGCACCCTTTGTTAGACAAAGGGTATGCGCCTATGGCAGTTAAGTTTTTTATGTGTCAAACACATTATCGTAGTACCTTGGATTTTAGTAACGATGCCCTACAAGCTAGCGAAAAAGCCTACTCACGCCTAATGGAAGCTTATGTTAAAATTGAAAACTTAAAAACTTCGGCAAGTTCTACTACTAATGTTATAACTATTAAAGAGGGGTGTTATGCTGCTATGAACGATGATTTTAATACATCGGTAGCTATTGCACATTTGTTTGATGCCGTACGTTTTATAAACTCAGTAAACGATGGTAAGGAAACAATAACCGAAGCCGACAAAGCCACGTTATTAGCCTTGTTTAACGCATTTGTAAATGATGTATTGGGTATAAACGAAACTACTCAAAACAACGATAAACTGTTAGCAACTACTGATAGTTTAATAAATGTATTGATAGAACTTCGCAACCAAGCCAAAGCTAACAAAGACTGGGCTACCAGCGATGCCCTACGCGATAAAATAATAGCCGCAGGCGTACAACTTAACGATACCAAGGAAGGTACAAAGTATAGTATTTTTTAGACTAATTTGCAAGTCCTTAATTTACCCACATACACGCCCATTTTATCGCCGCAAGGCGATAAAATATACGACCCTATACGCAAGCGTAACATAGTGCTTACACCCGAAGAGTGGGTGCGTCAGCACATTATAAATTATTTGGTGGCGCACTTGGGTTATCCTGCAGGGCGTATGGCGATTGAAAAAGAATTAAACTACAATCAACTAAAACGCAGGTTTGATATTTTGGTGTACGATGCACATTTAAAACCCTATTTAATAGTAGAATGTAAAGCTCCCAATGTAGCCATTACACAGGTTACATTTAACCAAATAGCCATGTACAACAAAGTAGTAAATGCACATATTTTGGTAGTGAGTAATGGTATTAAACATTATTGTAGTACATTTAACCAACAAAAAAACTGCTATGAATTCATTAACCAAATACCTGCTTATACTACTTAGTTGCACACTATTTACTACTGCATTTGCACAAACTAATTATGTGCCCAATACACTTATTGTAAAAGTAAAACCTTCGCTGCGTGGGCAATGCACGGCTTCAAACATTAGTAATGCTAATTTTATGTTGGAGTGTAACAACTTACAAGTAACGAGTATTACACAATTATTTAGCAAAAGTAAAGCAACTAAAGATTGGGATAACAACTGCGCAAACTGTGTAGATATTTCGCTTATCTATGAGTTGAAGTTAAATACTAATTTACCATTGCACAAAGCCATTGCACAACTTATGGCAAGCAATGCCTTGGTATATGCGGAACTGAAGCATACGCACCAAGTACAATACACACCCAACGACCCTTTTAAAAGCAACCAATATTACATAACCGATAGTACACGTATGAGTTTGTACAACGCATGGAACATTACCAAAGGCGATACCAATATGGTAATAGGAATTGTGGATACAGGTAGCGATTGGTCGCACGAAGACTTAGCTGGCAATGTAAAAAATAATTACAACGACCCTATTAATGGTATTGATGATGATTTTGATGGTTACATTGATAATTTTAGAGGTTGGGACATGTTTGATAATGATAATAATCCCTTAGGGCAAAATGGTCACGGTACGCTGTGTGCAGGCATTGCAGCAGCATCAACTAATAACAATAAAGGTATAAGTGGTGTAGGATTTAATTGTAAATTTTTACCAATAAAAATAGCCAATGCACAAGGTAGTTTGGGACACGAATATGAGGGGGTAGTATATGCCGCCGACCATGGTTGTAGTGTTATAAACTGTTCGTGGGGTGGGGTAGGAGCTATATCGCAGTATGGGCATGACATTATAAAATATGCAACTTACAACCGCAATGCTTTGGTAATAGGTGCTGCAGGCAACAATGCTAACGAGCAAGAATTTTATCCCGCTTCGTATGACGAGGTAATATCGGTAGCTAATGTAGATAATACCGACCACAAGTTTACAGGTTCTTCATTTAATTATAAAGTAGATGTAAGTGCGCCAGGTACCGCCATGTACACCACGTTTATAGGTAATGGGTATGGAGGCAATGGTACTGGTGGTTTTGCATCGGGTACATCGTTTGCGGCGCCTGCAGTAGCTGGTGTAGCAGGTTTGGTACGTAGTTATTTCCCTACTGATGATGCCCTAACTATTGCGCAACGCATAAAAGCCAGTGCCGATAATATTTATGGTATTAACTTTCAGTACTTTGATAAACTAGGCACAGGGCGTGTAAATGCACACAAAGCACTTACTCAAAACAATGCTTGGCTAGCATTTATTCACAAACAAATTACAACCAACGCATTGGGTAATTATACTACCAACGATACGCTTAATGTAACATTTACTCTTAAAAATTATATAGCTACTGCAAATAGTATTTCGGTAACGGCATCAAGTACATCGTCGTATTTGCAAGGAATACAGACTACATATAATTATGCAATGGCTATGGTTAATGATACTTTTGGGAATAGGAGTGGGGTACCTCTTCAGTTTAAAATAATAGGTAATGTGCCTTACAATACAGTAGTACCAATAAAATTAGAGATATTTGCTAACGGAAAAATATCGGGCAACGAAGTAATTACGTTAACCATTAACCCCGATTATTTAACTATAAAAAACAATGCAATAACTACCACCATTACCAGCAAAGGCACTAACGGCTATACCAATGGTAGCTTACGCAACGGCGAAGGTTTGTTGTACAATAATGCCGATGTGTTGTACGAAAGTTCGTTTATGGTAAGTAACAAATGGCAAAAAACAGCTGATGGTTTTAGAAATATTACCACCAATGATACTGATTTTGTACGCTTAAATGCCGTAAAATCAATACCTAGCACAGATGCTAATTATGCACATTACAAAACAACATATACCACCACAAACAGTTTGGTAATGCGTGTATGCGAACAGACTTTATTGCCAATTTCAACTACTAATAATGAATACATAATAAAACGCTACACGTTAACTAATACTAATAATGCTAATGCTACCAACGTGTATGCAGGTATTATTACCGATTGGGATATTGATAATACGCTTAATAAAGGCGCAACAGTAGTGAGTAAAAAGTTGGGCTACACCTATAGCCCTGTTACACAAGTAGCCGCTGGAGCAAAGCTATTAAGTGCTACGCCTAATTTTAATAACTACCATATTGATAATGTAAGTGGAGGTGCTGGAGGTATTAATATTAGTACACCACAGGGGTTTTATGATAGTTTAAAATACATAGCACTAACTACCAACCGTTTTAGTGCAGGTACTGCAACAACACAAGGTAATGATGTATTGCAATGCACATCGGCGGGGCCATTTAACATAAATGTAGGGGATAGTATTACGATTGATTTTGCTTTACTACTAAGTACAGTACAAGGGATAGAAACGCTGGGAGATACAATTCAATCTCATTACAATAAATTATTTGTTGTAAATAGTTTGCATAACAATTTTAGTAATGCTACCATGCAAGCCTATCCAAACCCTGCACATACTGCGTTGCACATAAGTAATTATGAATTAGGCAACATAAAAACTATAGCCGTAATAGATATATTAGGTAACATACATATATGCAATGTAACTAACCAAACTATAGATATAACAACACTTACCAAAGGAATGTATTATGTGCCAATACAAAATTCGCACATTAAATTTATAAAAGAATAATACCATTTTGAAAACTACCACCATCAAATATACTAAAGAGCAAGTAATAGATGTTATACGTCTATTAAAAGCAATGGCTCACCCCGAAAGATTGGCTATTGTAAAACTAATTGAGCAACAAAAAACACTTACCGTTACCGAAATATATGTACGCTTAAAATTAGAACAGCCCATAGCATCGCACCACTTAACTATACTAAAAACAGCAGGTGTATTAAACGGAAAAAAAGACGGTAAAACTACCAACTACACACTAAGTAGCGCCAAAGTAGGGTCGTTGCTTACGGCAGTATATAAGCTAATAAGTAGTTAACATAAGGGGTAATAGATATTTTTGGTGCTAAAAATCTTTGTACACATTAATATACTTAGCTATAAAGAAATCAAAAATTATAAATCAAAAAACTGTTTTTATTGCAAAAGTATAATTGTCTCGAAAGATGGGTTTTACAATCCAAAACAATAGTATAAATGTAGGTGTTGCAAGAAACGATTTATAGGCGTAGAGCGCTTAAATAAAAAAGTTCTTTGGCAATAATATGTTGAGGGTAAACATACTTATAAGCGCTATGTTTACGTATATAATTCCGATTGCTTTTAAAAATTGCTTTACTTGCTTGTGTTTATTATAAAGTTTTTTTTGGGTACTTATTACTTCTTCAAATATCTTGCGTTGGGCTTAGTCTATTTGTTTTTGGGGGCATAAAAACGCCACTTAGGTTTTGTAGAGTAAGGAATATAGTTGTTACACCAATACTCACTTTTAGTTTACTTAAACCAATTTTTAACTTCACACACTATTTTCTATTTTTTTGCGTTAGTACTGTATTTAACTTTATTAAGGCATTTGCACCGTTTAATTATTTTCGTATTTTTACAACATAACCAACTAAAACCAATTTATATAGATTACACTTCTACTCCACCATTCTATAATTATAAATGATTACTCATATTGATGGACGCTTAGTCGAAAAAACTCCCACCTACGTTGTAATAGACTGTGGTGGCGTTGGTTATTATATCAACATATCGCTTAATACCTACTCTCGTTTGCCCGAAGGCGAGCGTTGCAAATTATATACACACCTTGCTATACGCGAAGATGCGCACATATTATTTGGATTTATTGATAATGCCGAGCGCCAACTGTTTATGCAACTTACCTCAGTATCGGGTGTTGGACCATCTACAGCGCGTATGATATTATCATCATTGGGAGCCAAAGAAATTATTGAAGCCGTTACACATCATCAACCCAAAGTATTGCAAGGGTGCAAGGGCGTAGGAGCAAAAACGGCCGAGCTAATAGTTGTTACACTTAAAGATAAACTAACTAAAGAAATGATATTGAGCGGCGGTGTTACCGAAATGTTTGCAGGAGCAACAAGCCCCCTCAAAGACGAAGCCCTATCTGCTTTGGTAATGTTAGGTTTTGTTAAAAACGTTGCCGATAAAGCGTTAGATAAAGTTATAAAAGCATCGGGCGAAGCACTAACGGTAGAGCAGTTAATTAAATTAGCATTAAAGAATATTTAATTTACTGAATGAAAATTAGTAACCTTATAATCTGTTGTTGTGTTTTTGTGTGCGTGGTAGCATTTGCTGTGGCAAATGTTACGTACATAATTCCGCAAGATTATTCGGCATTTGCATTAGAGGCTATGGTAGAAGATACCAACAAAACCAACAAGCCTATTAAACTTCCTTTTCCCTTTAAAGACCGCTCTTACACTGGTAACCCTTACGAAGATGGCTACAAATCCAAGCTAACTATGGAAGAGCCAAGCAACGTAAAAACCGAAATAAAATATAACCCCACTACAGGCAACTACGAGGTTACACAAAAAATGGGCGATATGGTATATAAGCCCACTACTTATTATACTTTAGAAGAATACAAGCGTTATGATATGGAAAAATCTATGCGTAACTATTATAAAGGCAAAGTAGAGGCTGCTAATTTTAATAAACAAAAACCATCGTTAATACCAAAACTAAATGTAGGAGGCGAAATATTTGACCGTATTTTTGGTAGCAATGTAATAGATATTCGCCCACAGGGAACTGCCGAATTAACTTTTGGTGTAAATGTTTCTAAAAACGCTAATCCTGCAATACCAGTGCGTAACCGCAAGATTACGACTTTTGATTTTAACCAAAAAATACAACTAAGCGTAACTGGAAAAATTGGAGATAAATTTAAACTATCTACCAACTATAATACCGAAGCTACTTTTGATTTTGAAAACATTACCAAGCTAGAATGGGCGGGTAACGAGGACGACATTTTACAAAAGATAGAAGTGGGTAACATTACTATGCCACTTACAAGTTCATTAATAACAGGTTCGCAAAATTTATTTGGTGCTAAAACCAATTTAAAATTTGGTAAATTAAATGTAATGGCGGTGGTAAGCCAGCAAAAATCGCAAAAGAAAGAAGTTACCATTCCCCCTGGAGGCGGTCAATTGCAAACATTTGAAGTAAAAGCAGATAATTACGAAGCCAACAAACATTATTTTGTATCGCAGTATTTTTACAAAAATTACGACAGAGCACTAACTCGTTTACCGTTTGTAAATAGTCAAATAAACATTACTCGTATGGAAGTTTGGGTAACTAACCGCACTTACGATGTAAACAACCGTAACATAGCTGCGTTTATGGATATGGGAGAGGCCACACCAAGTACTACCAACACTTTAGTAAGCAATACCAATGCAGCGGTATACCCTGATAATAATAGCAATAATTTGTTAAGCGTTTTAAATGCTTACCCAAGCGTGAGAGATTATTCGCAAATATTAAATAACAATGGCTTAAATGCTGGATTTTTCAAAAATAAAAACTTTACCCTTACTAAAGATTACGACATTACGGTAGCCAAAAAATTGCAACCTAACGAATATACGTTTAGTGCTAAATTAGGTTTTATATCGCTTAATCAATCGTTGAATGCCGATGAGGTTTTGGCAGTAGCTTACCAATATACCATAGATGGAAAGACCTACCAAGTGGGCGAATTTAGTACTGATGGTATAGATGCTCCAAAAGTATTGTATCTAAAATTATTAAAATCTACCTTAACCAATGTGCATTTGCCAACCTGGGATTTGATGATGAAAAACATTTATTCGTTGGGTGCATTCCAAATACAAAAAGATGGTTTTAGGTTAGATATATTGCAAACCGATGTGCGTAAGAATATTGATTTTAATTACATTAACGCAGGTGCAGCTAAAGATACTCCACTTGTACGTGTGTTAGGTTTAGATAAGTTAAACGCACAGCTAGACCCTGCACCCGACGGGGTGTTTGACGTAATAGACGGCGTAACTATAAATATGGAAAAAGGACGTATTTATTTTCCATCGGTAGAGCCTTTTGGTAATTATATCGCTAAAAAAATATCGGGCACAACGGTACTTAACGAGGTAAGTAGCCCTTATGTGTTTCAACAGTTGTATGATAGTACAAAGTTTGCAGCGCAACAATTTCCTAACTTAAACAGGTACAAGATTAAAGGTGTTTACAAATCATCGTCAGGGGCAGATATTTCGTTAAATGCGCTAAATATTCCGCAGGGTTCGGTAAGTGTTACTGCTGGCGGTATTTTATTAAAGGAAAACGTAGATTATACGGTAGATTATACCATTGGTAGAGTGAAAATAATTAATGACGCTATACTTAATTCGGGGCAACAAATAAAAGCATCGTTCGAGAACAATAGCTTGTTTAGTGTTACCCAAAAATCGTTGTGGGGTACGCACATGGATTATAATTTTAGCAAAGATTTTGTACTAGGCGGAACATTCCTACACGCTACCGAACGTCCATTAACACAAAAAATAAATATTGGCGATGAACCAATATCTAACAGTATATATGGCTTTAATGCTAACTACAGCAAGGAAGCACCTTGGCTTACACGCTTGGTAGATAAATTACCATTATACAGCACCAAAGATGCAAGTAACATAACTGCTAGTGGCGAGTTTGCACAACTTATTCCAGGGCAAAGTAAGGCCATAAGAGGCAACTCGTACATTGATGATTTTGAAGGTTCGCAATCATCTATAGATTTGCGAAATCAAAACTCTTGGTCGCTAGCAAGTGTGCCACAAAACCAGCCTGCATTATTTAGCGAAGCTGCCTTAGACTCTACGTATTCGGGCTTTCGTAGAGCTAAATTAGCGTGGTATGTTATTGATCCTTTATTTTATAGAAACGACGGCACAACGCCCGAACATATAAAAAATGATAAGGCAATGCAGAGCAACCATTACATGCGTTCGGTGCAAGAAACTGAAATTTTCCCTAACAAATCATTAACACCTACACAACAATTAACCAACTTACAAGTACTAGATTTATCTTACTTTCCAGAGGAAAGAGGTCCGTATAACTTTAGTACCAACGGTTTGGGAGTAGATGGTCGTTTTGCAAACCCACGTAATAATTGGGCAGGAATACAACGACGCTTAGAAACCACCGATTTTGAAAACGCCAACATACAATATATACAAGTATGGATGATGGATCCGTTTGATGTAAAGGCGTATCAAGGTGCGCATGGTGCTAACACTACACCACCTACCGAGGGGTATTTAAATTTTAATTTGGGAGATGTAAGCGAAGATGTGTTGAAAGACAACAAACTATTTTACGAAAATGGTTTGCCCGTAACTACTGCCGAGCAAGCCACCAACATAACCGATACCAGTGCTTGGGGAGTTGTGCCTACTCGCCAAATTATAAATAATGCGTTTGATAACGACCCTAACTCACGTGTGTTCCAAGACGTGGGTTATGATGGTGTAAATAATGAGGAAGAAAAAACACTGAATGCAAAATATTTAAGTAAACTACAAACTACCTACGGACCTACATCTAAACCATACTTAAACGCTGAACAAGACCCCGCGTCCGACAACTATAATTACTACCGTGATAATAATTATGATACTGCCAAAGCAAGCATAATTACACGGTACAAAAAGTTTAATAGCCCTGACGGTAATAGTAAAATAAATGCTTCGGGCGACGCGTACCCTACGCAAGCTACTACACAACCTAATAGCGAGGACATTAACAAAGATAATACACTAAATAGAAACGAGGCCTACTACCAATACCGTATTAAGATAAACCCTGCAGATATGGTGGTAGGGAAAAATTATATTACCAATAAAGTGCTAGGCCAAGGAAAAACAATTGATGGTAACACGATAGATGTTCATTGGTATCAGTTTAAAATACCAGTACGAGAACCACAACAAACTGTTGGTAATATTAGCGATTATCGTAGTATTCGCTTTATACGTATGTTTATGAACGGTTTTGATAAACCTACTACACTACGTTTTGGACGACTGGAATTGTTGCGTGGCGACTGGCGTAAGTATGCCAAAAACCAGTACGCACAAGGCGAGTACGTAAGTAACGACGTAGAACCCAACGAAACCCAATTTAATATTGGTGCAGTAAACTTGGAAGAAAATGGCAAGCGCGATGGTATAAATTATATGTTGCCTCCAGGTATTCAACGCCAAACATTAAACAATACCAATGTACAGGTGCAGTTAAACGAGCAGGCACTATCGTTAGGGGTGTGCAACTTGCAAGATGGCGATGAACGTGCTGCATTTAAAAGTACCGAGTTTGATATACGTATGTATAAAACATTAAAAATGTATATGCACGCCGAAAACAAACTAACCACCAACGCCACACCCGATGGTACACTTACAGGTTTTGTGCGTTTAGGAACCGACTTTGACCAAAATTATTACGAATACGAATTGCCATTAAAGTTTACCACGCCTAATGCCACAGGTACACCAGGAGTAAACGACCCAGCCTTAATATGGCCAACCGAAAATAATATTGACTTACAGTTTGAAGAATTGCAAAACGCAAAACTAAAACGCAATACTGCCTATGCCAACAATAGTGCAGATTTTATACGCCCTTATACCATAAATGCAGATAAAGAGCAAGAGGGTATAAATGTAAAACGAAAAATTACAGTAGTAGGAAACCCCAATATTGCTAACCTTAAAATAGTAATGATAGGTATACGAAATCCTAAAAAACAAAATGCTACTGATGGCGATGACGGACAACCTGTGTGTGCAGATGTGTGGGCAAATGAGTTACGCCTTAGCGACTTTGACAACATAAGTGGTTGGGCTGCATTGGCACGTGTACAAGCTAAGTTAGCCGATTTGGGTACTGTAAGTGCTGCTGCCAATATGAGTACGCCAGGATTTGGGGGCTTAGACCAACGCTTAAACGAACGCTACAAAGAAACTACAAAAAAATATGATTTATCGGGTAATTTTGCTTTAGATAAATTTTTACCCAAAACGTGGAACTTACGTGTGCCAATATACATGGGCTTTTCGGAGCAATTTATAACTCCACGCTTTAACCCGCTTGACCCTGATATTACTTACAAAAAAACGTTGGATAACCTTACTACACAAGGCGAGAGAGATACGTTTGAAATTCGTACGCAAGATTATACGCGCCGTCGTAGTTTAAACTTTACAAACGTTAAAAAAGAGAAAGGAAAAAATAGCAAAAAAGCACATGTATATGATGTAGAAAACTGGGCTGCAACATATGCTTTTACTGATATGAGCCACAGAGATATTAACTTAGAGTTTCAAAATTCGTTTACCCAAAAAGCAAGTTTAAACTATGGTTTTAGTCCCGCTAAGCCATTAAAATTAGAACCGTTTGCCAAAACAACATCTAAGTTTATGAAACGCCCAAGTATGAAAATTATTAAGGACCTAAATTTAGGACTTGCTCCTAAGCGCCTTGGTTTTAGGGTAGATTTGGACCGCCAATATAGCGAACAACAATTTAGAAACAACGCCGATTTTAATCAAATAATAATACCCACTTACTTTAAAAACTTTATAATGAACCGTACATACGATTATGCGCACGACATTACTAAAGCACTAGAGTTTACATTTAACGCTACCAATGCTTCGCGTATAGATGAGCCAAACACACGCTACCATAAACCTACAGCCAGTGAGCAAACTGCCGATACTACACTAGGAAAAGTAGTTTATGCAAAATCACTAAATACATACAATAAGTATAGAGATTCGGTATTAACAAATATTAAAACAGGCGGACGAAACACCAGTTACAAGCACACCGCAAGTTTGAACTATACTGTGCCAATAAATAAAATACCGATGTTTAACTGGGTAACTTCCACTACACGCTATTCGGGTAATTATGACTGGACTGCAGCATCTACAGCATATGTAGATAGTACAGGCAAAAGTTTGGGTAACACCATACAAAACTCCAACAGCAAGCAAGCAAACTTAACTATGAATATGGTGGGCTTGTTTAATAAATTTCCGTACTACAAAAAAATAACATCGCCACCTAAGCCTGCACCAAAGAAAAACGAAATAGATGCTAAAATAAAATTGTACAAAGACTCGTTGCAAACAAAAGAAAAACACTTATTGCGCTTAGATAAATTATTGACCAAAGCCAAAAAGAAAAAAGAAACCGAAAATATATTTGCCATAAAAGACAGTACACGCAAAGATAAAAAACGAATAAAAATATATAACCGTAAGTTAGATTCGTTAGAACGTGCATTACAAGTAAATGCACCAAACCCTGTATTGGCAAGTATTACCAAGTTTGTGCTAAGTATGAAAAATGCGTCAGCAAGTTATACGGAGAGTAACGGTACTTTGTTACCAGGCTACAATAGTCGCAACCACTTGCTGGGTATGAATGGCGATATAAGTGCACCATCGCCAGGTTGGGAATTTATATCGGGCTGGCAAAATAGAGATATAGCCCAAAAGGCTGGCGAAGCAGGGTGGTTGGTAAAATCGAGCGAGGTAAATACACAATATACGTTTAATACTACCAAAAATCTAAACCTACGTACTAATTTAGAGCCCATTAAGAATGTTAAAATAGACCTTACGGCAAGCCGACAATCATCACTTAATCACACGGAGCTTTACCGCTGGACTGGTACAGATTACGCATCGTTGAGCCCAATAGATAACGGAACATTTAGCATATCTACCATTACTATAAAAACAGCATTTAAAAAGAATGAAAAACAAACGTATAAAAACGAAGTGTTTGATGAGTTTTTAAGTAATAGAGTAAAAGTTTCTAACCAATTTGGAACAGTAAAAGATAGTGCGGGTTACACAGTGGGTTATGGGAAAACATCGCAAGATGTAATGATACCCGCATTACTAGCAGCATACACAGGTGCAGATGCAAATGGTGTGGCTACTACTGCGTTTCCCAAAATACCATTACCTAATTGGCGTGTATCTTACGATGGATTGTCTCGATTGCCCTTGTTTAAAGATTTGTTTAAATCTATTACCTTAAACCATTCGTACAAAAGTACATACAGTGTAGGAAGTTATACGGGTAACTTAAACTATAACCAAAGTAACAATCAGTTGGATAGAAACAATAATTTTAATACTGAAAATATTATTAACAACATAACCATATTAGAATCGTTTAGTCCGTTATTAGGAACTGATGTAACTTGGATAAATGGCGTTACTACTAAGTTTGAAATGAAGCGCGATCGAAACTTAAACATGAACTTTGCCAACACCCAATTAACCGAAATACAAAGTAAAGAAATAGTAATAGGTGGCGGATATAGGTTTAAAGATGTTAAGTTGGATTTTAACTTTCAAGGTACTAAAACTACTCTCAAAAGCGATATAAATCTACGTGCCGATTTGTCTATACGCAACAACAAAACCATTATACGAAAAGCCAGCGATGCTAGCAACCAACTTACTGCTGGACAAAATGTAACTACTATTAAATTTACTGCAGACTATGCTATTAACCAAAATTTAGTTATTCAAGCATTTTATGACAGAAACGTAAACAATCCGTTTGTGTCTACCTCGTTTAAAACCGCCAATACACAGGCAGGAGTTAAGATTAGGTTTACGCTTGCGCCGTAATTTTAAGTATAGAAATTGATACAAGAAAAACTCAATTAAAATTTACTATTCGTAATTTTTAAACCTTACTTTCGCACTAATATTAAAATATACCAAAATGTTAATAAAATCAGCCGAATTTGTAGAGAGCAATAGCGATGCCAGCAAATGTATAAATACACCATTGCCCGAATTTGCATTTATAGGACGTAGTAA
>JACMRI010000097.1 GCA_014376525.1 Bacteroidia bacterium
ATTGTGGGTTCGGTTGATGTTACTCCCAAAATAGCAGTAGCTAAAAACATGAAATCCTTGCGCTTAAAAGGTTTTGATGTACCGCCCGAAAAAGATTTTTTGGATAGTCGCAAAACACTTTTTGTAAACGCCGATTTACACATAGGTGTAGCTGCTCCACAAGAATCATTAACCAAATATTTTTACAAAAATGCCGATGCCGACGAAATGATTTTTGTACACCGCGGCACAGGTACATTGCGAACTATGTTGGGTAATATTTCGTTTGAATACGGCGATTACCTTATAATTCCTCGTGGCATTATTTATCAAATACAATTTGATGGTACCGATAATAAATTATTGTACGTAGAATCATTTTCGCCAATATATACACCAAAGCGATACCGCAACGAGTTTGGACAATTGCTAGAACATTCGCCGTTTTGCGAACGAGATATTAAGCGACCACAAACCTTAGAAACCCACGATGAGAAAGGCGACTTTACCATTAAAATAAAAAAACAAGGTGTGTTACACGAATACGTATATGCCTCACACCCCTTTGATGTAGTAGGTTGGGACGGTTTTAGTTACCCATACGCATTTAGTATTCATAATTTTGAACCTATTACAGGGCGTGTTCATCAACCACCACCAGTGCATCAAACTTTTGAAGCCCATAACTTTGTTATTTGTTCTTTTTGCCCACGTTTATATGATTATCATCCACTATCTGTGCCTGCACCGTATAACCACAGTAATATTGATAGCGAAGAATTACTATACTACGTAGATGGCGATTTTATGAGCCGCAATGACATAGAAGCAGGACAAATGACCTTACACCCAGGCGGTATACCACACGGTCCGCACCCAGGGGCTTACGAACGCAGTATAGGCAAAACTGTAACACAAGAACTTGCAGTAATGATAGATACATTTAAACCACTTATGATAACTGAAGAAGCTATGAAAATAGACGACGGTAAGTACTGGAAAAGCTGGATGGAAGAAGGATATTAAATGTTTTAAAATATTTTAACGCATATCGCCCACGGTTTTAACCGTGGGCGATATGCGTTAAAACAAACTATAATTATAACAACAAAAAAAGTCTCGTATAACTACGAGACTTAATTAACTAAGAAATCAATTTTACTTAGTGTGCAGCAGGAGCTTCAACAGCAGCTTCTACATGAACAACTGTATCAATAACAGTAGTAGTAATAGTAGTATCAACAGTTGCCATAGCATCAGTTGCCATAACAGCTGTGTCAGCAGCTACTTCTTCATGTTTTGTTTCGCCACAAGCAACTAATCCAATGATTGTTGCAGATAAAATTGATAAATAAACTTTTTTCATTTTTGCTTTTAATTTTTTTATTGTTAATACTAATTAGCGTTGCAAATATACTTTTTTTTACTTACCACTTATAAAAAAAAACTATAATTTGTATAATATGCAAATTATTTTTATTTATTCAGGTAAATCAGGGGTTATGGGCTGTTGTTGAGGTGCTGTTTGCATATAAATAGCACTCAATTCGTTAAACTTTTGTTCCACTTCTTTACTCAATTGCACATCGTTGTACTGTTTTGTCATCATTAACAAACGTTGTATTACAGCTAAGGTTTGTTGTTTTTCGTAATCTAAACCACTATCGTTGCGGAAAGAATTGTAATACACCATATCCGCATAATAATTACTTAGCAACGATTTGGCTACTGCACCCGCTTTTTCTTTTTTTCCCAATTTGTAATACACATCAATTACAGGTAGTATAAAATAGTTGTACGGGATGTTTTTTTCTGGCATTACTTCCAAGCATTTATCGGCTACTTTAAGTGCTTTTTCATTTTCTCCATTTTTCACCAATTCATCAGCAAGACGAGCAAAATTATTACGCAAATTCATAGTCATACGTTGATTGTTTTCGTCCATATAAATGTTAGGATTTTCCATACCTCCCCATTTAAACTTTTCCATCATATTTTCATACATCAATGGCGCATTTACACGTCCTATTTGTCCGTCGGCACTACGCCCAGTTTTAAAAGGTACTAGGCGGTAAGCAAGTCCTTCTAACTGAAAATGATCTTGCAAATTAAGATATACATCATCGCCAGCAGTTACAGCAAAATACACAGGGCGTTCCCAGTTGTTGCTTGCAAGAATGTCCATTATGAGTAAGTCGTTTTTCATAATATACGTTTTGCTTACTTGCCACTCTATTTTATCCAACATTTTAAGGCTGGTATCGTTTATCATTGGGCTTAATTTGGTTGCTGTTTCTACAGTTATACCCTTCATTACTCCACCGTTGGTTATAATACCACCATTTTTCATAAAGTTAACTTTGTTTACCACAAGGCTAAATTTGTTGGTAGGCAGGTAGTTCATCATTTGTCCTTGCCCCATTTGTAGCTTATCGTTTACATCTTCGCTGGCTACATAGTTCATAAGTTCTTTTACATCAACAAATCCTTCTACTTTAGCGTTAGGATATACTGGCACGTAATCTCGTGTGCCCTGTCTTATTTGTGCTGCCGTAAGTGTAAGTTTTACAGGCTCGCTGTTATAATATTTTTGGCGGAGTTGATTAATGTACCAATCGGTATTAGCCAAACTAAGATTTACTACACGTACATCTGTACGAATACCTTCTACCTCTTGGGCGTACCAAAGCGGAAAAGTATCGTTATCACCATTAGTAAATATAATTGCATTGGGTGCGCACGAGTTTAAATAATCGGTAGCAAAATCGCGTGCTGTGTAACGCAACGAGCGGTCGTGGTCGTTCCAATTGGCTTTTACCATAATGCTAGGCACAGCTATAAACGATACTACTGTAGCTAATATTGCACTTACACGTGCATTGGTAATAGATGCTAAAAAGTCAAACAAAGCATACACACCCAAGCCTATCCATATTGCAAATGCGTAATACGAACCTACATAAGCATAATCTCGCTCGCGAGGCTGGTAAGGAGTAATGTTCAAATACACGTTAATAGCTAAGCCCGTAAACAAAAATAATATTAGCGTTACGGCTGCAGTTTCGGTGTGTTTTTTAAAATGAAAAAACATACCCAAAAGGCCTAAAAACAATGGTAAAGCATAGTAATGATTTTTACCTTTGTTGTTGGCGTAAGTGGGAGATATTTTATCTTGTTTAGCCATAAACATATTGTCTATTAAGGCTACACCACTTTCGGTATTCCCTTTTATTTGTCCGCCGTAGCTTTGCAAATCGTTTTGACGACCAACAAAATTCCAACCAAAATAACGCAAATACATATGTGTAAACTGGTACTGAAACATATAGCTTAGATTTTCGCCAAAGGTTGGTTTTAATACTGTTTCTTCTTCGCCGCGGTTGTTGGTTATTTTTATAGCTTTTCCACGTTTTACATATTGCTTGTAATAGCTAACGTGGTTGGGTTGGTCGCTCCACATACGTGGTAATATTGAACAAAAACGTTCATCGTAGTTAGGTACACTATTTTCACGTTTCTGAATTACAATGTATTTTTTGGTAACTTCATCATACATATACACCGGCGAACCATCGGTATAGGGCTGTTGTGGATTTAATGGCGCGTTATAATATTGTCCGTAAAATATAGGGAACGTTCCGTACTGCTCACGGTTAAGATATGATAATAATTCTATAGGCCCTTCAGGGTTATTTTCGTCCATTGGTGTGTTGGCATTGCTACGTACTACTATCATACCGTAAGATGAATATCCAATAACAATAACTGCAAAACAAAGTATAGCAGTGTTGAGCATTGACATGTTTTTTTGTTGCGAATATCTCAACCCAAAAACAATAGCACTAACCAATGCTAATATATATATAATAATACCCGAATTGCGAGGTAACCCTAACGAATTTATAAAAAATAACTCAAACGTACCTGATAGCTTTACAATACCTGGTATAATGGCGTACTGTACTAACCCTAGTATTAATAGGGATAACAATGCCGTTTTAATAAGACCGTTGCGAGTAGTTGCATACTTACGAAAATAATATATAAAGCATATAGCAGGTATGGCCAATAAGTTTAGCAAATGCACTCCAATACTCAAACCTATGGTGTAAGCAATAAATACCAACCAACGGTTTGCGTGCGGTTCATCAGCAACCGAATCCCACTTAAATATCGCCCATACTACCATGGCCGTAAAAAATGATGACATAGCATACACCTCGCCTTCTACCGCCGAAAACCAAAATGAATCCGACCAAGCATAAGCCAAAGCACCTACTATACCACTGCCTATTATGGCTATTAGGTTTGCATGGCTAACATCAGTTGATTTTTTTGCAGCTATTTTGCGTCCTATAGCAGTAATAGTCCAAAACAAAAATAACACTGTAAATGCGCTACACAAAGCACTAAGTATATTTACCATTTTGGCTGCCGAATGTGCATCGCCAAATAAAGTAAAGAAACGCCCAATAATCATAAATAATGGTGCTCCTGGCGGGTGACCAACCTCTAGCTTAAATGCAGTAGAAATAAACTCACCACAATCCCAAAAACTGGTTGTAGGTTCAATAGTGCTTAAATACGTAAATGCGGCGACAGCAAATACTAGCCAGCCTGCAATGTTGTTGATTTTTTTGTACTGATTAATCATTGGTTGTGTAGTATTTTTTTAGTTTGTTTTTTTTATTTGCAAACATATAAATAAATATTTAAGAGAAGTAATCAATTAGAGTGTATTAACTACGTTTTGCATTATAGTAACTGCAATTAGTATGTTTTATTATCGTTTTGATAGAAAAAAAGTATACTAAGAATTTCAATTTGAGAAAATGCACTATAAAATGTATGTTTGCACAAAATATTTAAAAACATTAAAAAAATAAAATTTTACAATGGCTACTAAAGGACCAGTTTCTACATTTATAGAAAATCATTACAAGCATTTTAATTCAGCTGCATTAATAGATGCTGCCAAAGGTTACGAAACCCACATAAACGAAGGTGGTAAAATGATGATAACACTTGCTGGTGCTATGAGCACGGCTGAGTTGGGCAAATCATTATCCGAAATTATTCGCCAAGGCAAAGTAGATATTATATCGTGTACGGGCGCTAATTTGGAAGAAGATATAATGAATCTTGTTGCACATTCGCACTACAAACGAGTGCCTAACTACCGCGATTTAAGCCCGCAGGACGAGTGGAATTTATTGGAGCAAGGCTACAACCGTGTTACAGATACATGTATACCAGAAGAAGAGGCGTTTCGTCGTTTGCAAAAACACATAGTAGAATTGTGGAAAGATGCCGAAAGCAAAGGCGAAAGCTACTTACCACACGAATATATGTACAAAATGATAAACAGTGGCGTACTAAAGCAATACTACGAAATAGACCCTAAAGATTCGTGGATGGTTGCTGCCGCTGAGCGCAATTTACCTATTATTTGCCCAGGTTGGGAAGATAGTACTATGGGTAATATATTTGCATCATACTGTATTAAAGGCGAAATGAAATCTACCACAATGAAATCGGGTATTGATTATATGATATGGCTAAGCAGCTGGTACCGCGCTAACTCAGGAGGAAAGGGTGTAGGATTTTTTCAAATTGGTGGCGGTATAGCAGGCGATTTCCCTATATGTGTGGTACCAATGATGTATCAAGATTTAGAATGGACTGATGTACCTTTTTGGGGTTATTTTTGCCAAATATCTGATAGTACAACTTCTTACGGAAGTTACTCTGGAGCAGTACCGAACGAAAAAATTACTTGGGGTAAGTTAGACATGAACACGCCTAAATTCATAGTAGAAAGTGATGCCACAATAGTAGCACCGCTTATTTTTGCTTGGATATTAGGTTGGTAAATTTTACTACAATGCAAGATGCTACTGTAACTGAGGCTGCCTTGGTAGACCAAAAGTGGAAAGTCTTAATGCAAGAACTTTCGGCACAATTTGGCGACGACCTGGATATACAAGCAATACTATTTATAATTGGACTGCAAGAATTGGGTTTTAACCACCGTAAATATACAAAAGACCAAAAAGTAGATATAATGCACATAGCCATTTGTACGCTGCTAAAATCTTACGGATACTACACTTACGTAGGAAGAGACGATGACCAATGGCCTCACTACGAAGCCACTGACAAGCTGCCACACTTAAAACCTGGTCAACAATTACATTTAATGAAAGAAAGTATAATTACATATTTTGGAAAAATAATAGACTAACAAAACAATCAATAAAATGAACAACGAAGATTACAATGCACTTACAAAAAAATTAGACCTACGCTACAAAGTACACCCTTGGCATGGAATAGAAATTGGCAGCGAAGCCCCAGAAATAGTAACCGCATTTATAGAAATAGTACCTGCCGATACCGTAAAATACGAAATAGATAAAGTAACAGGCTACTTAAAAGTAGATAGACCACAAAAATTTTCTAACATAATACCTGCGTTATATGGTTTTATACCTAAAACTTACTGCGACGAATTAGTTGCAAACTATTGCATAGAAAAAATTGGTCGCCCTGGTTTGCACGGAGATAAAGATCCATTGGATATATGTGTATTAAGTGAGCGCAACATTACTCACGGCGATTTGTTATTAAAAGCCATACCAATAGGCGGTTTTAGAATGTTAGACCAAGGCGAAGTCGATGATAAAATTATTGCCGTAATGAAAACCGACGAGGTATACTCTCAATGGAAAGACATAGACGACATACCTCCATCTATTATAGCACGCTTAAAACACTATTTTTTAACGTACAAAATAATGCCTGGTGTGGAGAGTAGCGGTTGCGAAATAACCGATGTATATAACAAAGCCGAGGCGCATAGAGTTATAGAATTAGCAAATAAAGATTATAAAAATAAATATGAAAAATAATATTGCTATTTCATAAAAGTAATCTATATTTGCATTAGTTAAAAAAATACATAACGCATTTTGCCAACAAAAAATTAATTAACAACGGCAAGATTTATCAATAAACAAAAAAAAGTAAAATGAAAACAGGAGTAGTAAAATTCTTTAACGAAACCAAAGGTTTCGGATTTATTAAAGTAGAAGAAACACAAGAAGAAGTATTTGTTCACGTGTCAGGTTTAAAAGAAGAAATTCGTCAAGACGATAAAGTTGTATTCGAAATTCAAGAAGGTAAAAAAGGTTTAAATGCAGTAGACGTACGTTTAGCTTAATTTTAAATTCTTTTTAGGAATACATTCTTAAAAAAACAAAACTCCGTTTCAATGTAAATTGAAACGGAGTTTTTGTTTGTAAGGAAAATATGCACTTAACATCTATTGGTATTTACTCTTTTAAAATTAAATAACTTAAACTTACTTTAATAAAAATTTTATTACCCTAATTAACAAACACCAATTGTTTTAGGAATAATATGTTTAATAATAGTACCTGTATTTAAACCCTTTCTATTACTGCGGCGTAGCCTTGCCCTACTCCTATGCACATAGTAATTAATGCGTAACGTTTTTGAGTTAATTGTAGTTGTAATGCTGCGCTGTATAAGGTACGTGCGCCCGTCATACCTAGTGGGTGCCCTATAGCAATAGCGCCACCGTTAGGATTTATGCGCTCATCATCATCAGCCAAGCCCCATGTGCGTGTACATGCTAATGCTTGCACTGCAAAAGCTTCGTTAAGTTCTATTATATCAACATCTTTAAACGTTAAGCCTGCTTTACGTAAAGCTATGTTACTGGCTTCTACAGGGCCTATGCCCATAATACGAGGTTCAACACCTACTACAGCACTACTCACAATACGTGCAATAGGTGTGAGATTGTGTTGTTTAATCCCGTCTTCGCTGGCTAACAATAGTGCCGCTGCACCATCGTTTAATCCGCTTGCATTGCCTGCGGTTACAGTACCGTCTTTACGAAACGCAGGGCGCAAATTGGCTAAACCCTCTAGTGTAGTATTGGGTTTTATAAATTCATCTTTGTCAAATAAAATACCGTCGCCTTTTTTTTGTGGTATAATTACAGGGCATATTTCCATAGCCAAACGTCCGTTTGCTGTGGCTTTGGTAGCTTTTTGATGACTCCAAAGGGCAAATGCATCTTGATGTTTGCGTTCTATTTTATATTGGTCATATACATTTTCGGCGGTTTCGCCCATACCTTCCACGCCGTATAATTCTTTCATGCGTGGGTTTATAAATCGCCACCCAAACGATGAATCGTATAGTTGCTGGTCGCGCCCGTAAGCAGTGCTTGCTTTGCCCATTACCAAAGGTCCGCGAGTCATGTGTTCTACTCCACCACTTATCATAAGATTAGCATCGCCTACTTGTATGGCACGTGCAGCTGCAATACTCGCCGATAAGCCCGATGCACATAGGCGGTTTACAGTTTCGCCCGGAACTGAATATGGCAAACCCGCAAGTAGTAATGCCATGCGAGCCACGTTACGATTGTCTTCGCCCGCTTGGTTAGCGCAACCGAGTATAACATCGCCAATGGCTGATAGGTCTAAGGTAAGGTGTTTTTTTATTAATGATTGTAATGCATGTGCTGCAAGATCATCGGCACGAAGTGATGAAAGTGTACCACCAAAATTTCCAACAGGAGTGCGTGTTCCGCTTATAATATAGGCTTGATTCATAGTAATATTAAATTGAAATAAAGTTGTTAAAAATTAATTTGTTAAAACTAAATAGTTGCCCTTCAAATATAAAGTAAAAATGCAGTATTATTGAAAATAAAATTGTAATATGAATAACTCAACCAGTATCAAAAGCATAGTTATAGGGTTATTACTAGTAATGGTTTTAGGATGTTCGGTGTTTCGTAAAACGCCCAACAAACCTAGTAGCAACAGTTCTGCAAAGCCTACTGTAAAAACAGAATCTAAAGCATTTCCGATATTAAAAAAAAATAATGAAAAATTATATAACGCCTGCCAAAGTTGGTTAGGTGTACCTTATAAATTAGGAGGAAATACCAAAGCTGGTGTAGATTGCTCTGCACTTGTAAATGCCCTGTATAAGGAAAGCTATGCTATACAATTGCCTCGAACCACAACCGAACTGCGTAGTAAATATCCAGCAGTTAAAACAAACGAATTGCGCACTGGAGATTTAGTTTTTTTTAATTTTGAAAGCAAAAAAGCATCTCACGTAGGAATGTATCTCAACGATAAAAAATTTATACACGCATCAACCAAAAAAGGAGTAATAGTGGGTAGTTTGGATGATTTGTATAACGCCAAATATTTTATAGGTGGAGCAAGAGTATTACCTAATCATAAATAATGTATCAACTACGAGTTAAAAATTACGTTTATAAATCTAAACTACAGTTTCTAATACATATTTTTTACTAACATCTACCACAAATTTTTTGTGCAATAGTTTACGGCCTATAAGTACTGGTGTACTCATTTCTCCACGGTTTGCTAGGGTTATTAGCGTTTTAATATGGCGTGTACCTATACGAATACTAGTGGTAATAGCATAACGTTGTTCGATGGCGCCATTACTACTTTTTACGGTACGAATAGTGTAAGTAATAGCCTTAAAAGTAGTTGTAGTATCTTGTGCTATGTTAAATAATAGCACGTTGTTTTGTACACGTATGTTCGTGCAATAAAGTGATGTGGTGTAAGCACCTGTATCTATTTTGGCTTCAAGATGTTTGTTACCAAAATGCGGGAAGCTAACGTGTTCCTTACGACCAATAATTGTACTCATTGTTACGGTTTAATTACTATTTCATATCTTTAAAAATACATTATTTTATCATTTATACAAAACATTAGCTTATCTTTATGAAAATAAAATAATTAAACAATTACAAATCAAAAACTTATACATGAAAGCAACATCAACCATTTTATTAGCAACTACATTACTTATAACTTCAGCAACGCAAGCACAAAAAGTAACGGTAGAAGAAACCAAAGAAGTATTTGCGGTAGGTACAGTTAGTGCTTTCAAAACAACTATACCTTATGCCAAATTAAAAAATGTAAATGAAGAATGGCTCAAATGGCAAAAAGATCGCAAAGGAATTGTAAAAGAAAATAAATCAAACCTTTTTAGTGATAACACTGTAATAGCAGAGTTAGGAACTGGCACAGTAGATATATATAGTACCGTTAAACAAAAAGACGCACAAAACATTGAGTTAATAGTAGCCTATGATTTTGATGGAAAATATATTAACAGTGCTGAAATGACTGAAAAAGCAACAATAGTAAAAGCACAATTACAATCATTTGGATTGAAACTAGCCGTTAATGAAGAAAACCAACAACTAAAAGAAAATAATAAAGCTCTTGAAAAACTTACAAAAAAACAAAAAAATTTAGAAAACGACAATGCTGATTACAATACAGAAATAGCCAAGAACAAATCTAAAATAGAAAAAAACAATAACGAACTTACGTTTAAAGAGGAGGCATTAGCAAAGAAAAAAGACGAAGTAACTATACAAAAAAGAGTAGTTGATGCTAGCGTAGGGGCGGTAGATGAACAAGCTAAATCTTCGAAAAAAATATATGAAAAACAAAAAAGTGCACAACTTTCTTTAGAAAAAGATATCAAGAACATTAAAAACAATACTGTAGATTGTAAAGATGTAATAACCAAAAATGAAAGCAAATTAACTACAAACGAAACTACACAAGTTGCTAACAAAAAAAGTATTGCTGACCAATCTGTAATAGTAGAAAGCAACGTGGCTAAAATTAAAATATTAACAGAATAAATAGTTTTGATTTATTGAAAAAATTGATAATGTGTGTTTTTGTAAAGTCATAATCCGTTTTGTTATCTTTTAATAATACACATTAACAATGAAACAAGTTTTTTATATATTACTATTTTGCACAAGTTTTACTGTTAAAGCACAAGTTTTTACATCGCAAAACATAAACTTATTAAGTCGCTGGCAAGCTATTGGCGAAAGCACAAATAGCTGGAATAAAAACTTGTATGCAGGTGTTTATGGTTGGTACGATACAGTTAAAAATAGAGAATATGCAATAGTTGGTGGAGCAAGTGGTTATTATTTTGTTGATGTTACCAATAAAAATAATCCTGTATTGTGCGATAGTGTAAAAGGTAATTATGCTAATGCTGTTTGGCGCGAATCAACGACTTACCAGCATTACGCTTACCTAACAAGCGACGATGCAAATAATAATTTTTATACTGTAGATTTACAATACCTACCCGATTCGGTACAAGTTATATCGCGCAAGCACAGCACTATTGAGCGTTCGCACTCACTTTTCGTTAATAATGATAAGTTGTATTTAGGCATTGAATCTCACCACAACGGAACTACGTTGAGTAACAAAACTATGTCGGTATATTCATTAGCAAATCCTGCTAACCCAACTTATTTGCGTTGTATTGAAGATGACTACCCCAACAATACTAATAATGTACACGATATGTATGTACGTAATGATACCGTATACGCATCAAGTTCATATGGCGGTTTATACATTTATAAATACAACGTAACACTCAATAAATTTGAAATTATAAGTTCGCTTACAGCTTACAACGGCGCAGGTTACAACCATAGTAGCGCACTTACACCTAATAGCCAAAAACTAGTTATGTGCGATGAAGTACCTGCTGCTCTCCCCATTAAAATTATAGATGTAAGTAATCCACTTTCGCCCGTAGTAGATACCACTTTTAATAATAACAATAGTGGAGCAACGCCACATAATCCGTACTTAATAAGTAATACTTATTTGGTAATGTCGTACTACAGAGATGGTATAGTAGTGTATGATATTAGCGACAGTAAACACCCAATACGTACTGGTTACTACGATTCGTTTCCTGATAGTATAAACTGCAACTACTGCGGTAGTTGGGGCAATTATCCATTTTTACCAAGTGGCATAGTACTTAATTTGGATATGAAATATGGTTTGTTTGTATTAGATATTTCAGCAGCAATTACAAACTTAAAAAAAACTAAAAATGACTTTGCTAATAAAGTTGTACTAAGCCCTAACCCTACCACTAACGAAGTAAACATTAATGTGCTAAATGCGCAAGTAACTATACATAATATGTACGGCAGTGTAGTAAAATCTATAACTAACACAGGTTTGGCAATAAGTATAAACGACCTAGCAAATGGTGTATATACAGTGCTTATTACTACACAAAACAACACTGCAATAAAACGGTTAATAAAACAGTAAACATCTGCCATATTTAGCAGTAAATTAAAGTACAACTGCAATAATTACAGACCACAAGATACTACAACTGTAATAATTGCAGGTTTTGTAACTTGGTTTGTTTTTTGAAATGAAAATAAACATAATAATAAAAATTATAAACCAAATCATAAAAAAACTATGAGCACTACTAACACTACAGGAAAAATTAATGTACAAACGGACAACATTTTTCCAATTATCAAAAAGTTTTTGTATTCGGACAACGAAATATTTGTACGCGAATTAGTAAGTAATGCCGTAGATGCTACCAAAAAACTAAAAGCACTAGGTTCAATGGGCGAGTTTAAGGGCGAAATAGGCGAAACTCGTATTGAAATAGAATTAAACAAAGATGCTAAAACTCTAACCATTAAAGACCGTGGTTTAGGTATGACTGCCGAAGAGGTGGATAAATACATTAACCAAATAGCATTTAGTGGAGCAGAAGAATTTGTACAAAAATACAAAGACAAAGCCCCCGAAACTAACCTTATAGGGCATTTTGGTCTCGGATTTTATAGCGGTTTTATGGTAGCTAGCAAAGTAGAGATAGAAACATTATCGTTTCGTGATGGCGCTAAAGCAGTACGTTGGGAGTGCGACGGTTCGCCAAATTTTACCATTAGCGAAATAGAAAAAGCGGAGCGTGGTACTAACATTATATTACATATTGCCGACGATAGTTTAGAGTTTTTGGAGCAATCAAAAATTCAACAATTATTGGATAAATATTGTAAATTTTTACCAGTTGAAATACAGTTTGGTATTAAAAAAGAGTATGTAAAAGCAGAGGGAGAAGAGGAAAGTAAAGAGGTAGAAGTAGCTAATATTATAAATAATCCAGAACCAGCTTGGACCAAAAAACCAGCCGACCTTAAAGACGAGGATTATGCTAATTTTTACCGTGAGTTGTACCCTATGAATTTTGATGAGCCGTTATTTAACATTCATCTTAATGTAGATTATCCGTTTAACTTAACAGGTATTTTATATTTTCCAAAGCTGAAAAAAACTCCCGAAATTCAAAAAAACAAAATACAATTATACTCTAATCAAGTATTTGTAAGCGACAACGTAGAGGGCATTGTTCCCGATTTTTTAATGCTGTTGCAAGGAGTGTTAGATTCGCCCGACATTCCGTTAAACGTGAGTCGTAGTTACTTACAAAGTGATAATAATGTAAAAAAAATAAGTAACCACATAACCAAAAAAGTAGCTGATAAATTAGAAGAAATATTTAAAAAAGACCGCGTAGAATTTGAACGTACGTTTGAAGATATAAAAGTATTTATAGAATACGGAATGATTAGCGAAGAGAAGTTTTACGATAAAGTAAGTAAGTTTGCATTATACAAAACGACTGAAAACGTATCATACACATTTGACGAGTTAGTAGAAAAAATAAAGCCTGCACAAACCGACAAAGACGACAAATTAGTAATACTATATACCAACAACGCCAACGAACAGTACTCGTACATACAATCTGCCAAGGCACACGGCTACGAAACCATAGTGCTTGACTCGCAACTTACACCACACTTAATACAAAACTTGGAAGGCAAAAACGACAAAACGCAGTTTGTACGTGTAGATTCTGATACTATTGATAATTTGATAAAAAAATCGATTGAATTGGTAGATAAATTAACAGATACTGAACGAGAAGATGTAAAAAAATTAACTGAAGAATTGGTAAACGTCACTACATTTAAAGTAGAGGTAAAACCAATGCACACAACAGATGCGCCTATCGTAATTACACAATCGGAGTTTATGCGTCGAATGAAAGAAGCAAGCGTGATGGGTGGCGGTATGAGTTTTTATGGTTCAATGCCTGATAATTACAACCTGGTAGTAAATGCCAATAATAGTGTTATTGAAAAAATATTAAAAGAAGGCGATCCATCAACTCGTAAAGAAATGATGCAAAATGCAATAGACTTGGCAAAACTCACTCAAAATTTATTAAAAGGAGAAGAACTAAGCCAGTTTGTAAACCGTACTTTAAGCAAAATTTAGTAGATAATATTTACTTTTAATAATTGCGCCCTTACCAATGCAAATGTATTAGTAAGGGCGCAACTATTAATTATATTTTTTTTGAACAACTATTTTATTGACCAGCCACATATTGCGCTTGTAATAAGCGTAATTCGTGCTTAAGGAGTATTTCCACTATGGTAAAATTAATGTCGGATTTTATATCAATGTACAAATCCCAATCTACAGGGCGCACAAAATAATAAAGCAATATGTTTATGCTTCCTGCCGAAAAATTATCTAATCGTATTTTTTGTTCGTTAGTAGTTTGCTCGTGGTTTGCTATGTAAAGTTCAATTTCGGCAAGTGCCGCTTTTAGTACGTTTATGTCTTTGGGTTGTTGCAACTGTAGCATTTGTTTTACGCGACGTTCTGTACGTTGGCTTAAGTTATCTAATTCGGCATCTACTATTTTTTTGTTTGGTACTATTAATATTGTTTTTTCAAAAGTGCGTAGTTTTGTACTTCTAAAACCTATGCGCTCTACTGTGCCCGTAGTAGTGCCAAATTGTACAATATCACCCACGTGAAAGGGTTTGTCCAAAAATATGGTAAACGATCCTATTAAGTTTTCTAAGGTTTCTTTGGCAGCTAATGCTACGGCTAATCCACCAATACCGAGTCCTGCAACTAATGATGCTATATTGATATGAAACAATACTCCCAACACAAAAAACACTGTTAATATGAGCACAATAACTTTAATACTTTCTTTAAAAAACGGAATTATTTGGTCGTCAAACTTACTTTCAAGTACATGTGCGCGGCGCATAAGTACCAAGCCAAAATAATCTACAAGGCGCAGTAGCATCCATGTAAGTACCATTACAATTGATAATTGAAATACCTTGTTTAATATAAAACGCAACCCAAATTGATGCTGAGCGGCTAAGTGCCATCCTACTGGAAACGTTAATATATTAAACGAAATGTAAAAAGTAACTAACAGTATAAAAATACTTAATGGTTTGCGTACTAATGGTACAAAGTCCTCAAAGTGAGTTTCGGTGCTGTATTTTTGTAAAATTTTAAAAAACAAACGGGCTATTATTTTGGTAAATAATAATTGGCATAATATGCCAGCTACCATAATGATGATAGCGGTTAAATAATCGTGAAGCGTATTGCCTAAAAATAAACGTTGCATAATGAATGTGTGTGTTTTTATTACTAATTTAATGACCAGTTTACTCCAAACTGAATACCTTGATTTACCTTGTTATTATTTAATAGTAGTAAATTTTTTACCCCTAAATATATTTCAAATTGTTTAGTATATATACTTGCGCTAATACCCAAACCATATCCCGAATATCCACCATACGTATTTACTACTGACCAGCTTACTTGCTTATACCTTTGCCCCACTTGCGCAAAAAACATAGGCATATATCCTGCACTGTATTGATAATTTAAACCATAGTGTGCGCTCCAATTTTTGTACAATTTACTATCAAATGCAACATACATATTCCAAGGTAGTATAGTGGTGTAAGTACCTGTGCGCAGGCTATACAGGCTATCTTTGAGGTGTTGCATAGTGTTATTTATTAAGTTACTGTCGGCCAAATCGGCAATACCATTTATAGTTACTCCATCGTACAAAAATGCCCCTGTTTTGTTTAAACTAATGGCATATTTATTTAACTGAATAACGCCTAAATTGCGCAAACCATAATAAGCCTTAATAGCAAACGAATGCGTAATGGTGCTTGAAACATCTAAGTTTAATACACCACCTGCACCACTATACTGTGCAACTTCATTAGACCTTGCGCTTGTATCGCTTACTATTGCGTTGTAGTTCCCTTGCCCTGATATTGCTGTAAAATATGGCGTAGTATTCATTTCTAAATAATGAATATTGGCTTCGGCATATTTTTTTACGCCTAATATATTACCAGTTATTTGTAACACAGTAGTGCTATCGGGTTTGTGCATTACTACACCTAATTGTACATAGTGCATGTTGTAATATTGCAAAAAACTATTGCCTAAATTGGCTTGCTTACCTTGGTAATTGTAGTTTCCGTAACTTAGTATAGTTGCAGCATCAGCACTTAGTTTGGTATTAATTAATGCGTTTGTACCTACACCAATTATGTAATTAATGTTATTTTTTAATTTTGTAGTGTAATACATACCTGCATTAAAATCGGCTCCTACCCTATTGTTTTGTTTAAACGTAATAGGCGTATTTAAGTTAAGTATTTGCTCACTAAAAATAGATGCTTGTTTGTTATTTAAAAAATTAGCACCATACATTGCAGTTGCTTTTATGGTAATGCCTTGTGGTAATTGTTCGTGTTGTACTTGTGCGTGTAGTGGTAAGCCACACAATAGTGTTAGTGCAAATAAATATAATTTGTTCATCAATGTTATTGTTTTGCTGTAGTTATAAAATCAACAGTAATTTTTACGTCCATAGCAGCATCGGCGCTAAGGCTTACTAAGTTGGGTACTTGGCTAGTGTTTAGCTGTGTACTTATTAGTAATTTGTTATGCTTAATAAGTATAGCCAACTGTTCGTTGGTAATGGGTACGTTTATTATTTGTTCAGTAGCTGTGTTGCCCAATACCTTAGAGCCGTTAAGTAATGGTATTATTACTTTTCCTTTATCTATAATACTTACAAAAGTTAGTGCATCAACAGGATATCCGTTTTTAATTATAAAATGTAAAGTACCACTGCTTATTTTTTTAGCATTAACGGTATCTATAGCGTAAGTTACAGTATCGTTCAACGTCCAGTTTGCAAACGAAAACGTAAGTGGAATTTTTACAGTAAATATACCGCCAATATTACGTGCACCATACACAAAATCATTCCCCAAAGATATATTACCCATTGGCGAAAGCGATAACTGTGTACTTAAATTAAATACATTAGCGTAAGGATTTAGCAATTGTGTAATATTGGTATTTTGCTCGTTAATGGCTACCAACAATTTAGTTGGGCTTATTATATTTTGCCCTATACCTGTTTCTATGGCTCGGTTTAAAGCATAACTTTTACCAATAACATTGCCTGTAAGCGTGCTTAAATTAGTGCTCAATGATTTAAGTTTTAATGTTGCATCAATACCTGTATAGTTAACAATATCAAGTGTTACACTCGCTTTGCTTAATTGTAATTGTTGTGGTTTAGTATTTTTAAATAAATGAATAGGCGTGTTTGTTTGTGTATTAATAACCTGCGAACCAAAGTAACCACGCACATAGTAGGGTTTTATTTTTTTAAAACGAGATAACATTACCAAACTATCCGTAGTTTTTACAAATATACTATTTCCATTAGGATTTACCGTTGCGCTTATAGTTGCGCTTAACTTATTGTATCGGTTACCGTTGGGTCCTGTAAGGTCAAACAGGTAATTACTTAAGTCATATTCTTTTACCAATACGCTAGCACCCGCAGTAGTAGCAGCAGGAACAGTTTCGGTTATAACTAAAAATTGCCCGTTTTTTTTTGCAGATTTAACTGTATATTTCATCAGCAATGATTCTTTTATAGTATTACGATACGTAATTTCTATTACCCCTTCGCTTAACTGAAACTTAGTAAGTTGAATATCCTTAGTATTTATATTAGTGGTTACTAGCTGACTGTATAATTGAGTGCCAGGGCTAAATGTATAGTTAAATGTGGGTCGTAGTACATTTTTAACCAACGTATCGGGTAATTTTATAAGTGTATCAAGGTTTACAGCAGCAAAGTTTTTTTGATGTATTAGTGTAAGTACGTTGTTTTCGTTTTTAATTAATGAGTCGGTAAGTATGTTTTGTAGCGTTAAATGAACTTTAGCCAATGGTATACCAATGTGTTTAGAATTACTATTCCAATTTATTTTTTTATTACAGCCTATCAAAACACTGGTTACAAGCAATATACAACCTAATATTTTAATAGATATTTTATATGAATAATTCATTAATTAGTTTTTAATTTGTGGTATAAATCATTTTATGAAAATACAGTTAAAATTTATAATTATCACAATTTTAAGCGCAGCAGTAATGTTGGGTCTTAGTACTTTTTTTCATGCACTTATATTGCACGATTTTCAGGGTTTTTTACTTACGTTTACACAGCTAGTTATAGGTCTTTCAATAGTATATTTAAGCATTGCAACATTATTAATAGTGTGTATAAGTTGGTATTGGAATTATTATTCGTTATTAACAGCTATTTTATTTAGCAGTGCGGTAGGCATATTTTTGTATATATTAGCAACATTATTAGGTCATACGTTAAACGATAGCCACACTACATCACAATTATTAATTGATGTAGTATGGCAAATGATAGAGCAGGGTGCAGGCGGATTTATTGTGTACTCGCTATTAAGTATAGGATATAAAAACATAGAATAATCATAAAAAAAACAATTTAAAAAATGAAAAAACAATATGTAACTATTGCAGTACTAGCACTTGTAAGTATAATAGGGTGTAAGAGAAAATTACCTGTAGCCTGCATCACTGCTACCAAAACAGAAGCCCTAGTAAATGAGGAGTTATCTTTTGCATCGTGTGCTACTGATGCAGCCTCAGTAACCTGGAACTTTGGAGATGCTACTACTGCCGAGGGCGAAAGTACATTGCACAAATATACAAAAGCGGGTACGTATGCGGTAAGTTTGCGCGCAGTAAGCAAAAAAAATAAAGCTGCCGACAAGGCAGTAGTTATAGTTACCATAAAAGATGCACCCTTAACAGTAGTAAAATCTCGCTACTTAACCAAAATTGTATTAAAAGCATTTCCACAAGATAATGCTGGTAGTAAATGGGACGCTGGTAATGGTGGATTTGGATCAAGCGACGCCGATTTGTTTATCAACTTTGGTACTGATAGCACAATATTATACCATTCGGAATTTGTAGTAAATGCTACACAAGCCATTTTACCTAAAACATATAATGTAGCCGCGTTTAATTATAAATTAGAAAATAAAATATATTTTATTGATTTGGGAGATGATGATGGTGCAAACTTAAGTAATCTTACGTGGACAAAAATACGTACACTTACCGCCAACCTTGGCACTGCAACAGCAACTAACGGAAAAATAACCATAGTAAATACCGATTGTAGTGTAGATGTATATTTTGAAGAAAGATAAATAATTACAAAAAGTGCTGTATTTTTAATACAGCACTTTTTTTATGTTTTATACAATATTTTAAACCCAATTACGTTTACACAATATAATTTAACAAACTAATTTATATGATTAAAACATCTACTCCAAAAAACGTAATGCAAAACACGGGTAACAATCAACCTAGCAAGTTAGTTTTGCAAAATATTGTTAACTACTCCCGTAGTATTGAAATAGTTTATTTAGCTACTAACAAAACACCTATGTTGCTAATTATAAATTAATTTTTAAATTAATTTATAAAAGTTTTTAAACTATTAATAGTGGAGTTTTTAGCTTTTTTTTTCTAAGTAATTGATTAATTAAAGTGTGTTTCAATTTGCAAAGTAATTATCAAAACTGTTTCATCATCAATTTTTCAAATTATTATATAATTGCATTAGTTGCGTACTTGTATGCTGTGGATGAAACTGCTGTGCATGCTCCAGACCCAAGGTTTTCATACGATTAGCAAAATCATCATCGTTGAGTATTTTAGTAATACCTTCGGCTATTTCCTCATCGTTGGTTGGATTTACTAATATAGAGTTTTTTCCGGCCGCTTCTGGTAAGCTCGATGTGTTACTTGTAATTACTGGTGTACTACTCAACAGGGCTTCTAACACTGGAATACCAAAGCCTTCAAATATACTTGGATAAATAAATATACTCGCCAATTGATAAAAATACGGTAGTTCGTTATTATCAATAATACCTAAAAACTGGGTGCGTGTATTCATATCATACTTAGTAATGTAGGCTTGTATGGTTTTCATGTACTCGGTTTTACGTCCAATAATAACTAAGGGTACGTCCTTATCTTTTAGCTGGCGTACTGCTTTAAGTACGCTAAGTAAATTTTTACGTTCCTCAATAGTGCCTACATAAAGCAGGAAACGTGGCGGTAGCGAATATTTTTGACGTACCGCTTGTTTTTTATTTTCGTTGGTTTCTTCCAAAAATTGGTCGCTGGCACATTGATATATTACTTCAATACGTTGTGGTGCTATGTTGTATAAATCTATTAAATCTTGCTTGGTAGTTTGGCTTATGGCTATTATTTTATCAGCGTTATCGCAAGCATTTCTAAACTTATAATCGTATATTTTTCGGTCTATCCATGGATATAAATGTGGGTAACGTACAAATATTAAATCGTGTATAGTAACCACACTTTTAGCAGTACTACTTTTAATATTAAAAGGTAATTCGTTACTCAAACCATGGTAAATATCCAAGCGCTCTTTGTTGAACGATTGCGTAACCCCATAACTACGCCATGCACCGTGCAAGTGCTTATATAGTCCAGTATCAGCGGTGTGCAACTGAAATTTGCCGCTAGATCGTATGCTTTGGTAAAACCTACTCTTGCGTAATTTGGGAGCATATAAATGAAACTTATTACCCAAGCCTTGGTAGGTGTGCAACGATTTTAACAGCGAACGTGCATAATTGCCCAATCCGCTTGTGTTCATAAATGCGCGTTTGGCATCAAATCCTATTTTCATACAAAAAATTATGTGTGGTTATACAGCTACATTATATTCACGCAATGCACTATTGAGCGATGTTTTTTTATCAGTACTTTCCTTGCGAAGCCCTATTATAAGTGCACAAGGTACTTGGTAACTTCCTGCAGGAAATGTTTTGGTGTAGCTACCAGGTATTACTACCGAGCGTGCAGGTACACGTCCTATATATTCTATGGGAGTTGCGCCCGTTACGTCTATTATTTTGGTACTTGCTGTAAGTACAACGTTTGCACCCAATACCGCTTCTGTTTCTACGTGCACGCCCTCTACTACTATGCAGCGTGAACCTATAAAACAATTATCTTCTATAATAACTGGTGCGGCTTGCACAGGCTCTAACACACCACCAATACCCACGCCACCACTAAGGTGTACATTTTTACCTATTTGTGCACACGAACCTACTGTAGCCCATGTATCTACCATTGTGCCTTCATCTACATACGCACCTATATTTACATAACTTGGCATAAGTATTACGCCTTTGGCTAAATATGCTCCATAGCGAGCCACTGCATTAGGTACTACACGCACACCCAAGGCTTCGTAACCACGTTTAAGTTCCATTTTATCGTAAAATTCCATGGGACCAGCTTCCATTGTTTTCATACCTTGAATAGGAAAATAAAGTATAACTGCTTTTTTTACCCAATCATTCACAAGCCAAGTTCCTGTAGCGTTATCGGCTACACGTAAGCGACCTTTGTCTAACTCTTCAATTATAAAACGGATAGCACTTTGTGTTTCGGGTTGCTTCAACAACTCTCTATTATCCCAAGCTGTGTTAATTATAGTAATGTAAGGTGTGTACATAGTGGTGTAATTTTTTTTTAAGTTGATGATGTATTGTTTTGTAGTTTTAACACATCAAAAATAACTTTATTTAACCAATACTACCTATTATGCCCCGAATACTTGCTATTGATTATGGATTAAAACGTTGCGGAATAGCCGTAAGCGACCCATTGCGCATAATAGCTACACCACTTACTACAGTTGCTGCTAACGAATTGTTTCCGTTTTTAACTACTTACTTTGAGACCAACGAAGTAGATACCATAGTAATAGGATTACCCAAACGCCTTGATAATACTGACACACACAGCACATCATTTGTACTAAAAGCCATAGATGCACTTAATAAAAAATATCCTACCAAAAAAACAATCCCATTAGACGAACGCTTTACTTCCAAAATAGCACTAAATGCAATGATTGCAGGAGGCACAAGCAAAAAAAATAGAGCCAATAAAGCTACCATAGACCAAATAAGCGCTACTATTATACTGCAAGATTACATGCGTGGTATTTAAAAGTTTGGTACGGGTATTTAAGAAGAATTAAAAATTTTTAAATCTTCCCCACACACCCAACGGAAGTTTTAAATCGGAGGTGCTTTGCAAGTATAACTCGCCTGTTTGTAAATTTTTACCCGCTTTTTTCTTTAATAAATTTTCTAGTATAATGCTCGAAAACCCTAATGAATACGCATTAAGTATAAGAAAATGTTTTGGTGCAAGTAGTTGTAATACTAAATCTATAAGTTCAGTAATGTTATCCTCCAGTATCCATTTTTCGCCATTAGCACCATGTCCAAATGCAGGTGGGTCAAGTATTATTCCGTTGTAAGTATTACCACGTTTTACTTCGCGGCGTGCAAATTTTAGGGCATCTTCTACCGTCCATCTTATGTTGGTAAGGTTACTGTTTATCATGTTTTCGTTTGCCCAACTTACTACTTGTTTTATGCTATCTACATGAGTTACATCTGCACCTGCGGCGCAAGCAGCTATGCTTGCTGCACCTGTGTAGGCAAACAAGTTAAGAAATTTTGGGTTGGGTATATTTATATCGTTTATGCAATTGGTAATATAATCCCAATTAACGGCTTGCTCAGGAAATAAACCCACGTGTTTAAACGAGGTTAAACCTAATCTAAACGTAAGTGGTTTGGCATTTTTGGTATTGGCAGTATAGTTTATACGCCATTGGTCGGGTGCACTTTTTAATTTGCGCCAAGTACCCGACGAGCTTGATTTTGATTCAAAAATTAAGTGTGCTTTGCGTTCCCACTCGCTGTTGCTGAGTTGCTTGTTCCACACGGCTTGTGGCTCGGGTCTTATAGTTATGTAATTTCCCCAACGCTCTAATTTTTCAAAATTTCCACAGTCAATTAATTCGTAATCGGTAAAATTTTGAGGACACAGTAGTTGCATTTTTTTAAATAAGTAAAGATTTGTAATACGTTAAAAATAATAAAATTACGCCTGCTTTTTGCGTGCTTTATTAATATCAAATTTTAACGAAAATATGTTGGAATATATAGCAGTAGATGAGTTTCCAATATCTGTAAACGCATAATCTATGCATATACTTCTAAACTTTAAACCTAGACCCACGTTGGGTTGGGCAGTAGTTATGGTACGTTGCAGAATATCTTTTTGTTTTGTAATGTTACCAACGCCTGCACGCACATATACTAAGTTATATATGTTTAACTCTACACCTGCATGTGGGTCTAAACTTAGGCTATTGCTTTTAAATACCACATTACGCTTACCATCGGTAGTTATATCCGCATTAATTTCTGCTAATAAATTAAAATTTTTATTTAACTTAATATTGCGTGCTACACCTACTAAAAAACGTGGCAAAGTTATTTCTTGAGAGTTGGTAGGAATGGTGTTACCTGTGGCTATAAATGTGGCTTTTGTTTTATCATCTAAGGTTACGTTCCAGGCATTAAATGTAGTAGTAATATCTCGTGCAGTAAGTCCAAATTGCCATTGGTTACGTTTGTATTGCAAACCTGCATCTATACCAAAACCCCAACTGTTGGCAAACTTGCCTATAATACGCCTCACTACTTTGGCAGAGCCTCCTACGCTTAATCCTTTTACTTTTAAATTGCGAGCATAAGAACCTATAAAAGCGTAATCAGCCGCCGAAAATGAACTTATACGGTTGTAATCTATTATACCATTAGCATCTATTAACTCGGTGGTGTTGGGAATATTATCTACACCAAAACGCACTACTGAAAGTGCAAGTACGCTACTACTATCAATACGTTTGGCAAATGCGCCATAATCGTATTTGGCTATGCCTGCAAAATATTCAGCGTGCATTAATGCCAGTTGTGGTGTATTGCTTATGCCAGTTAGCCCTGCGGGGTTCCAGTAGCCACTGGTAACATCGTTCACGCTTGCCACTTGCGCACCGCTCATACCTAAAGAACGAGCACCTACACCTATTTGCAAAAACTCATTACTGTACTTTGGTGCTTGAGCAAATGCTGTAGAGTGTATTACTAATATTGTTAAAAAAGAAAGTGCTATTAATTTCATAAAATGTAGATGTATAATTGTGTAATATTTATAACACGAAAATAGTTTTTTTATTGTGGCTAAATGTGTTAAATTATATTGACACATAATTATACATTATTATCTTATAATACGGTGGTATCAAATGAAAATTTATTGGGGAATTTAGCCATTGCGGGGTTAATAACGCTAGATAGTTTTTTTAAGTCTTCAATGTAATTACCTGTACTAAATATAGGGGTGTTTATGGTAATTTGTTTGTTTACATAATCGCATACGGCTACAGCCATTGGCACGTTGGCTTTGGTAGCAATGTTATAAAATCCTGTTTTCCATTTATTATTGTGCCCACGTGTGCCCTCGGGGGTAATGGTCATAACCAATTCGTCGGAATTATTAAATAACTCTACACAAGCATCTACAAAGCTAAACTTGTTGGTAGATTGTTTGTTGCGGTTTACGCCAATAGCGCCAAGTGGGGTAAGTAATTGCTTAAACGGAAACACCAACCAATTGCTTTTAATGGCAAATTTTACTGGCACTTTCATTCTATGAAAACAAATTAATGCATAGTAAGTATCCCAATTACTGGTGTGTGGCACTGCAAGTATTATGTATTTTTTTACATCGGCGGCTTGGTTACTAAACTTCCAACCTCTAAGATCAAAGGTTATGTAGCAACATAGGTCAAGTAGTAGTTTTATCATTTTTTTTATGTTTTAATTTATCGTAGCCCTGCAAAAATCCGCATTCGTTTAGCGGACATACTACTTTAATTTAAATTTTTTCGGTAGTTTGATGGTTGGTTTTCAATTGTACTCACATATGTTTTCACTCTATTTGCATCAATTAAATACAACTTACCATTCTCCTCTACATAAAGCGGAACATTTGTTTGCATAGCTTTTTGATTAGCTGTAAAGGTCTCCACAATTGCAGCTCCAACTAATTCTCCTAAACTTGCATCTTTGTTTTTATTTTTAGAAATTAATGCTCCTAAAGGAACTCCTATAAGACCTCTAGCTATTAATGATTTTATTATTTCGTCGTCGCTTTCCATAACTCAAGTATAACTAATTTTTAATTGATATCCTTTAATTCTAAAGGCGAAAATGTACAGATAAGTTATATTGTATTCTTACTTTTTTGCCGTTTTGCATGCTATCTACCTATATTTTATGTAGGCTGTAGTTCGCTTCTTTCTTTAATTATTTCTAAAATATTTTGTTGAATATCTCTCATTATTAGTTTGCTCCAAAGCCCACTATAAAAGTTAAATCTTGTTGAAAGTCTGAATTGAGAAGTCAAGTGTAATTTTAATTTCCCATCATTTATTTTTTCAATTTCATATCTCCACAATTAATACTCCAACAACTTATCCAAGCACTCGCCTAATTTATGTTTAGCTAAGAAGTTATTTTCTAATTCAACGCTAAATGGTACAGGTGTATCCATGCTTGCACAACGTACTACAGGTGCATCTAAGTGTTCAAACAAATGCTCTGATATATATGCAGCTATTTCGCCTGCAATACCACCTGTTAGGCAATCTTCGTGTAATAATAATACGCGGTTAGTTTTTTTAACTGTGGCTGCAATAGCATCAACATCATACGGTAAAAGGGTGCGTAAATCTATAATATCAGCATCTATGTTATGCTCTGTTACATAGTCGGTAGCCCAGTGTACGCCTGCTCCGTAGGTAATAATGCTACATGCTTTACCCTCACGCACGGTGCGTGCTTTGCCTATGGGCGTGGTGTAATAATCAGCTGGTACATCGCCTGTAATGGTGCGGTACAAGGCTTTGTGTTCAAAAAACATAATAGGGTTAGGATCTTCAAACGCCGCTAATAGCAAGCCTTTGGCATCTTCGGGTGTACTTGGATACACTACCTTTAAACCTGGTGTGTGTGTAAACCATGCCTCGTTGCTTTGCGAGTGAAACGGCCCTGCGCCTACACCTGCGCCTGTTGGCATACGCACTACCACATCGGCATTTTGTGCCCAACGGTAATGCGATTTTGCCAAATTATTTATTATTTGATTAAAACCACAGGTAACAAAATCGGCAAATTGCATTTCTACCATTGCTTTATGCCCCATAATACTTAAGCCTAAACTTGTGCCTATAATAGCACTTTCGCATAGCGGAGTATTACGTACACGTGCCTTTCCGTATTTTTCTAATAAGCCTTCGGTTATTTTAAATACCCCTCCATATTCGGCTATATCTTGCCCCATTAATACCAAATTATCGTGTTTGCTCATGGCCATATTCATACCTTCGGCAAGTGCATCTACAAGGCGTTTGTTTTGTACTACAGCAAGGTTACTTGGCTTATCTTCTTGTGTGTAAGGCGCATATACGTCGGCTATTTCGTTGGCAGAATTAGGTACTATGTTAGGCAATGCAAATGCGTATTCTAAGCCTGCGTCTATTTCTTTTTTAATGTTAGCTTTTAATTCTTCGTTAAGCGTTTCGGTTAATATGCCGTTATCTTTTAAATAATTTTCAAAATTAACTAATGGGTCTTTTTTGGACCATTCTTCAATCAATTCTTTGGGTACATACTTAGTACCGCTTGCTTCTTCGTGTCCACGCATACGAAACGTCATACACTCCAACAACACAGGGCGAGGCTTCTTACGCATACTCTCCGTAAGGTTGCGCACCATATCGTACACATCTATTATGTTGTTGCCATCAACTTGATATGCCTCCATACCGTAACCTATACCTTTGTCTATAAACTGGCGACAACGAAACTGTTCATCGCTTGGTGTGCTTAGTCCGTAGCCATTGTTTTCTACTATAAATAATACAGGCAAATCCCACACGGCAGCTACGTTAAGGCTTTCGTGAAAATCGCCTTGGCTCGTACCTCCATCGCCATTAAATACTGCCGTAACTTTATTATTTTTTTGTAATAAATTTGCTAATGCAATGCCATCGGCAACACCATTTTGTGGGCCCAAGTGCGATATCATTCCTACTATATGATGTGGCTTAGAACCAAAGTGAAACGAGCGTTCGCGACCTTTACTAAAACCTTCATACTTACCCTGAAACTGTGCAAACAATTGTCCCAATTCCATATTACGACAGGTAAACACAGCTAAATTGCGGTGCATAGGCAATATGTAATCGTCGTTGTTAAGTGCTAATGTTAAACCTACTGATATAGCTTCTTGTCCAATACCACTAAACCACTTGCTAACTCTACCTTGGCGCAGGAGTATGAGCATTTTGTCTTCAATCATACGTGGTTTTAATAACCCTTTGTATAAGTGCATGAGTATATCGTTGCTGTATTGTCGGCGATCAAATTTCATTGTTATTAAGTAGTTTTTACGGTTTAAATTTTAGTGCAAAAATAGGGTTTAAAATGCAATGAATACAAATAATGTACGGAGTTTTTAACATTGTAAAATTGATGTGAAAATAATTTAATTCGTAAAATTTATTTGTATTTTTGTATTGCATTAAAACTATTCATACAATGAAAAAAATTATTTTATCCCTACTCCTATCTTGCACTTTGTGTATATTAAACATTACTGCTTACTCACAATGCGCAATGTGCAAAGCAGCGGTGGAAAGCAACGCCAGTTCATCGTCGCAGGCAGTGGGCCGTGGACTTAACGATGGTATATTATACCTTATGACTGTGCCTTACATTTTACTAATATTATTATTTTGGTATTTTTTTGGCGGAAAAATAAAAGTCTTTTTAACTCAATTTAAAAACATATATCCTAATGTTAACTAAACTATTTGTAACATTTTTACTCTTCTTTAACTTTATAATTGCATTTGCACAAAATGTAACCTTAACTACTTTAACCATAAAAGACTTTGAAAAAGGAATAAAAACTCCAAATGCACAAGTACTTGATGTGCGCACCAAACAAGAGTTTGAAAGCGGACATTTGAACAATGCCTTAAATGCAAACTTTAACAACATAAAAGAATTTAACGAACGTACCGATTATTTAGACAAAGAAAAACCATTGTATGTATATTGCTTAAGTGGCGGACGTAGCGAAGGTGCGAGCGAATTATTGATGCAAAAAGGATTTACCAAAGTGTATAATATGCAAGGGGGCATAAGTGCATGGAAAGCCCAGCAAAAGCCTGTAATGGGTGCATCGCCTACCAAAAGCGGAATACAAGAAACTGAATTTAATTATTTAACCAACAAAAATCAAAATACTTTAGTGGTTATAAGTACCAAGTGGTGCCCGCCATGCCGTAAACTTAAGGTGGAGGTAGATTCGTTAAAACAAGAAATAAAAAATGTAAAATTTATAGAACTTGATGCTGACGAAAATAAAACAATTTGCACTAAACTAAACGTAAAAAAATATCCACTTGTAATACATTACAAGTTAGGTAAGCAAGTATGGCGCAACGAAGGCTTTGTAACCAAAAAAGAAATGAAAGCACAATTGCTTAAAAAATGATAACACGCCTAGTAAAACTTACATTTGAGCCACAACACTGCGATGCGTTCATAACTATTTTTAAAGAATCACAATCTAAAATTAATGCGCGGAAAGGCTGCAATGGTGTAAAGCTATTGAGAGATACATTGCAGTCCAATGTGTTTTTTACACAAAGTAGTTGGGTGGATAGCGATGCGTTGGAAGCCTATCGAAAATCGGAATTATTTATAACTACTTGGGCGCGTACCAAAATATTATTTACTGCAAAGCCCGAAGTCTGGAGTACAATAGAGATTAATGTTTAATAATAGTTGAGAAACTTTAAAGCATCAACTGCATAAAAATTACATCTAAGTATTTATCAAACTTTATTCCTGCTTTTTCAAGCACGCCAGTTTCTTTAAATCCAAATTTTTTGTGTATAAGTATGCTTGGCTTATTACCTTGAGTAATACGTGCCAGTATTGATACTATTTTTTTGCTAGCCTTAGCATCAGCTATTACTTGTGCAAGCAACAATTGTCCTATGCCTTGCCCTTGATATTCGGGCTGTACATACATACTTACCTCAGGGGTTATATCGTAAGCAGCACGCTCGCTCCATTTGTTTAATGAGGCAAAACCTGCTACTTCTTTGCTATTTGTAGGATTAATTCCAGTAATGGTAAGCTCTTTTTCGTATTCGGCTACATATACACAAAACTGTGGGTCGCGTTGCGTAAACCAAGCTACACGGTTTTCGTAGGTTTTATTTTCGGTGTCAAACGTACCAGTAGTAGTTTCAATAGCCCAGTTGTATATGTCCATTATTTGCTCCACATCTTTTACTGTTGCTTTCCTAATTTTTACTCCCATAGTAGTTAGTTATTTATATTTTTGTACAAAATAAACATTTAATCTTTAAACATAAAATTATGTATTCATTAAAAGACCAATTAACACAAGAACTAGCCAATATAGAACAAGCAGGCTTATATAAACGTGAGCGTGTAATAATTACTCCCCAAAATGCTACTATACAAATAAGCACAGGCGAGAAAGTATTAAACTTTTGTGCCAATAATTACTTAGGCTTATCATCGCACCCCACCGTATTAGCAGCAGCACACAAAGCCCTTGATACTCACGGTTATGGTATGAGTAGCGTACGTTTTATATGTGGCACACAAGATATTCACAAAGAACTAGAACAAAAAATAGCCGATTATTTTGGCACTGAAGATACCATACTTTATGCAGCAGCATTTGATGCCAATGGTGGTGTGTTTGAACCTTTATTTACTGAGGAAGATGCTATTATAAGCGACTCGTTAAACCACGCATCTATAATTGATGGCGTGCGTTTGTGCAAAGCGGTACGCTACCGTTATAACAACAACGATATGGCCGATTTGGAAGCACGCCTCATTGAAAGTCAAGCGCAACGCCACCGTATAATAGTAACCGATGGTGTATTTAGTATGGATGGTTACATTGCACAAATGGACAAAATATACGCTTTAGCACAAAAATATAATGCTATGATAATGACTGACGAATGCCACAGCGCAGGTTTTGTAGGTGCTACAGGACGTGGCACGCCTGAGCATTGTGGTGTACACGGCAAAATAGATATTGTAACAGGTACACTAGGCAAGGCATTAGGTGGCGCAATGGGAGGTTTTACTACTGGTAGAAAGGAAATTATAGAAATGCTTCGCCAACGCTCACGCCCGTATTTGTTTAGCAACTCTTTAGCACCAACCATTGTAGGAGCATCTATTGCAGTGTTTGATATACTTAGCAACACTACTGAGTTGCGAGATAGAGTTATGCAAAACGCATTGCGCTTTCGTGCAGGTATTACTGCAGCAGGCTTTGATATTAAAAACGGAATACACCCTATAGTACCCGTAATGCTGTACGATGCAAAAATAGCACAACAGTTTGCCGAAAAATTATTAGCCGAAGGCATATATGTTATTGGGTTCTTTTTTCCAGTTGTACCCAAAGAACAAGCCCGTATACGTGTACAATTAAGTGCAGCACACACCAATGAAGATATAGATAAAGCTATAGCCGCATTTACCAAAGTAGGTAAAGAGTTGGGTGTTATAAAGTAATAAATTTAAGTACCTTCATCAAACATACATAACCTACGTGCAACATAACACCACACAATCATTTAGCGCAATTACTTGGAACCGCTTTAAGCGCAATAAACTGGCATTGGCAGGTTTGTTGGTTATTGGATTTGCAACCTTAGTGGCTATATTAGGCGCATACATACGCCCCGATAGTACACCTTTTGCTAATGATATGAACCTTTCGCTTACTACACAAAAGCCTGGTTTTAGTGTTAAAATGTTACGCTTGCGCAAAAATAACGAAATAGAAAGCACCCAATTTTTGCACGGATTGTTTTTTGGTGGCACTGAAAATAAATATCAATACATACCTATAAACTCCTACACATTTGCTGGAGATGCTATTGTGGTAAACGAATTTCAAGGACAAAATACGACAGTACAAGAACCTAAAAAATATAATGTAGCAGATGTGGTGTATCAACTCACCAACCCCCCAATTACCAATACCAATAGCACTATTACATTTGTTACATTAGAGGGCGAAAAACACACAGAAACCATAGCCGAATTACAAGCCAAAATAAAAAAGAATAATATTATTACCAAATATTACCTATTGGGAACCGACCGTTTTGGACGAGATATGCTAAGTAGATTAATGGCGGGAACGCTTATATCCCTTGCGGTTGGCTTTATATCAGTATTCATATCCATATTCATAGGTACGGCATTAGGAGCAATGGCGGGTTTTTACAAAGGACGAACCGACGATGCTATAATGTGGTTAATAAATGTAGTATGGAGCATTCCCACGCTTTTGTTGGTCATAGCTATAACACTGGCATTGGGTAAAGGATTTTGGCAAATATTTGTGGCAGTAGGTTTAACCACTTGGGTTGAGGTAGCACGTGTAGTACGTGGGCAGGTACTAAGCCTTAGCGAAAAAGAATTTGTAGAAGCTGCGCGTGCATTAGGTTACAGTAACGCTCGTATTATTATAAAACATATTTTGCCCAATGTAGCAGGACCTATAATAGTAGTAAGTGCTGCCAATTTTGCAACGGCTATACTTACTGAGGCAGGTTTAAGTTTTTTAGGAATAGGAGCGCAACCACCTATGAGTAGCTGGGGAAGTATGATAAAAGACCACTACGGCTACATAATAGTAGATGCCGCTTACCTAGCGGTACTGCCAGGCTTGGCCATTATGCTTATGGTACTCGCTTTTATATTGGTAGGTAACGGCTTGCGTGATGCCTTTGACACACGCTACGTAAACGATAAAGTTTAGTAGTTATATACACTCACACACTTAATATTATGCCACAACAACAATGGACTAACTTATTACTCCCAATGCGCTTGCGCGATTCGGCTGTGGTAAAACATACTATGGATAGCCGCAATCCTTTTGATAGCGATTATGCCCGCATTATATCATCAGCACCGTTTCGTAGGTTGCAAGATAAAGCACAAGTTTTTCCGCTCGAAAAAAACGATTTTATACGCACACGACTTACGCACTCCTTAGAGGTTTCAAACTTTGCAAGAGGATTGGGTTTAAGTGTAGAAAACCAATTAATAGCCTGCGGCAAACTCGCACCACAACTCAAAGGACACATACCTTCGTTGCTTGCTACCGTAGGATTGGTGCATGATATAGGCAATCCGCCATTTGGCCATTTTGGCGAAGATGTTATTCAGAATTATTTTATTCATTTTTTTGCTAACAATTACAACGCAGAAAATGATACTTATTTTGGCGAACATTGGACTGCCGAAGAGCTCGCCGATTTTACCAAATTTGATGGCAACGTGCAAGGATTACGTATTTTGCGTAAATTAAATTTAAGCAAAGATGAATATAGCTATAATCTTACATATCCGGTGCTTGCAAGTATGGTTAAATATCCACGAAACTCAATTATTGGTAATAAAAAAACAAACAAATTGAGTTTTAAAAAGTTTGGCTACTTTCAGTCGGAAAAAGATGATTTTGAAAAAATAAATAAAACCTTGCAGCTCCACAACAACCGCCACCCACTAGTGTTTTTGTTAGAGGCCGCTGATGATATTGCCTACTCAATAGCTGATATTGAAGACGGTTGTAAAAAAGGAATAATTACCGAAGAACTATTGTTAAACATACTACATAAGCACCTTGTAGGCGATGTGTACGAAAGTGTTATAGCCGATTTTGAACGCATTAAAAAAAGCATCCCTAATGATTTTCCTAACAAAATACAAATTATAATTCAGGAATTTAGAGTAGTAGTACAAACTAAAATGATAGAGGAAGCCGCCAAAACATTCATGTTGCGCCTTGATGCTATTAGTACTGGTGAGTTTGACGAGGATTTGTTAGAAGCTTCTGAAGCCAAAAATATACGCAAAGTGTTTAAAGAATTGAGCTACCATAATTTCAATCACCCTAGTGTATTGAAACGTGAGCTGGCAGGAGAGCAATTACTAAATTATTTATTAACCGCATTTACCAACGCTATAATAACGCCTCAAAAAAAGAGTTCTAAAATGTTATTGCAACTAATGTCTACCAACTATACTTACGTGCGCAAGCA
>JACMRI010000098.1 GCA_014376525.1 Bacteroidia bacterium
TACAAGCAACTTTCCTTTGCGGTCTAGTATTAAGCCACGTGCCGGGAACTCAGTCATATAGCGCAATACGTTGTTATTGGCCGATAGTGTATATTTATCATTAAGCACTTGTACATAAAACAAGCGTAACAAAAATATAGCCGCTACGGCTACTATAATGCCAATAACTACAAAGCGGCGGTCGGTAAAAGCGTTGTTCACGTGAGGAAAGAGGAAATAAAATGTATGCTATAAAAGTAAATGCAATTATTTAATGTAAATGAATGCACGCCACTATATTTGTAACAATGGTTTGTTAGTAGTATTTTTCCATTAACAAACTTGCGTTAATAAGTAGAGCGCACACACTAAGCATATACAGAGGTATAGCACCTACTTTAGAGAATTAATATTTTCATTAATTCACACTAAATTTATGCGTAGCTACTTTCTTATTACTTTATTTATAGCCAATGTTGCTTACCCAACATTGGCACAGCGTACCACTTATTATACCGAACCTACTGCCCAATATAAGTTGGGTTTAGAGTTATTTAACAAAGAAAAATATGGGCAGGCACAAAAGATATTTCGTGCTGTGCAAGCTTTGCCTAATGTAGAACAAGCTACAACCATAAGCAATGCTAAGTATTACGAAGCGTTGTGTGCCTACGAATTGTTTAATAATGATGCAGAGTTATTACTAAGCAATTATATAAAATCAACTGATAAAAATACACAAGTGAATACCGCTTCGTATTGCTTAGCAAACCTCTACTACCGCAAGAAACGCTACAAAGAAGCATTGCCATATTTTGAAAAACTAGCCCCTGTAGATGTACAACAAGAGCTACTGCCCGACTATTATTTTAAGAAAGGGTATTGCTATATGGAAAAAAAAGATTTGATAAATGCAAAAACAAATTTTTACGAAATAAAAGATACGGATAGTAAATACAGTGCGGCTGCTAACTATTATTACTCGCACATTAATTACCTGCAACGCAACTATCAATCGGCCTTAGATGGTTTTTTGAAGTTAGAAACTAGCGAAGCATACAAAACACTTTCGCAGTATTATGTAGCACAAATTTTGTTTTTGCAAGATAAGCACGAGCAAGTAATAGCCTACGTACCTAAGCTAAAGGCGGATAGCGCAGCATACAACGAAAAACAACAATTGGAGTTAGATAAATTGATGGGCAGTTCGTATTATTTAACAGAGCGTTTTGCATTGGCACTACCTTACTTACAACGCTACGCAACGGCCCAAGGCACACTATCGCGCAACGATTATTATGCCTTGGGTAATGCTTATTATCAAACTAAAGAGTATACCAATGCGCAATATAATCTTACGCAAGTACGTACAGATAACGATTCGCTTACGCAACTGTGTAGCTACACACTGGGCGACTGCTATGTGCGCAACAACAAAAAGAAACTAGCACGTGGTGCATTTGAACGTGCTTCCAAACTACCCTACAATACTGATGTGCAGGAAGATGCACTGTTTAATTTTGCTAAAATAAGTTATGAATTAGATATTAATCCGTTTAATGAATCTATAAAAGCATTTGAAAAATACTTAAACACTTACCCACAAGCCGTACATAGAGATGAGGTAAATGCATACTTGGTAAATGTGTATTTAAACACAAAAAATTATCCAGCCGCGCTGCAATCTATGGATAATATTACCAATAAGGGTAAAGAGTTGCAATATGCTTACCAACGTGTGGCCTATTATTTTGCGGTACAAAACTACACTAATGCTCAGTTTGCTAATGCACTTACGTACTTTAAAAAAAGTGATGAGTATAATGTAGATAAAAACATAGGTGCGTTAAGTATGTATTGGCAGGCAGAAACATACTATCATCAAAACGAGTACAACAAAGCTATAGATGCTTTTAAAAACTACGTATATGCACCTGCTGCAGTTACACAAGCGGTATTTAACAATGCGCATTATAGTTTGGGATATTGTTATTTGCAAAAAATAAATTATCCCGAAGCCATTATGTGGTTGCGTAAATTTATAGCGTATAAAGGCGAAAATAATCAACAGAAATTAGCTGATGCTAACTTGCGTATTGCCGATGCGTATTTTATAACCAAAGATTTGGACAATGCTGCCGAATATTATGATAATGCAATAGCATTAAATAAATTGCAGGTAGATTACGCATTGTATCAAAGCTCGGTAATTAGTGGCTTGCGAGGTAAGTATGATGTAGAAATAAACAACTTAAACCGCTTGGTAAATGAGTTCCCTAAAAGTAAATACAACGCTGATGCTAACTACGAATTGGCTAACACACAACTTACCAAAGGCAACAATGAAGAGGCATTGCGCTTGTTTACTGTAGTTACAGACAAATATCCTAACACTAGTTATTACAAAAAAGCATTGCTCAAAAAAGCATTAATACACTATAATGCCAACAACGATGAACAAGCACTAGCCTTGTACAAAAAAATAATAAAAGATTATCCCGCTACCGATGAAGCCAAACAAGCACTTAATGGCGCACAAAATATATTGGTGGAACAAGGCAAACCCGATGAATATGCTGCCTTAGTAAAAGATGTACCCAACGCTAATATAAGTACTGCTGCTATAGATTCGCTTACGTATTTGTCTGCCGAAAAACAATATATGCGCACAGATTATAACAATGCTGCAAATTCGTTTGGTAATTATTTACTTAAATATCCTAAGGGTGCATTTGCTTTAAATGCAGCGTATTACAAGGGTGAAAGCGAATACAAACAAAATAAAATAGACGAAGCCCTTATTAGTTATGCATTAGTAACTGCAGCCCCTAAAAATAAATATACCGAAACGGCTTTGCTAAAAACAGCACGCATTTACACCAAAAAAGAAAATAAAGAACAAGCCTACAAAGCCTACGAAGCCCTATTGACAACTGCAGAGCAACTAAGTAATGTAAATGAAAGTAAAATAAATATGCTACGCCTGAGTTACGAGCTAAAACAATATACGAATGCTATAGCTAATGCAAATGCTGTATTAGCCATAGAAAAAGTAGCTATAGAAACTGCCGAAACTGCACAGCTTATAAAAGCAAAAAGTTACCTAGCTACGATAGATACTGCTAATGCGCAAGCTACAATAACTGTGTTAAGTAATAATTCAAAATCATTAATTGCAACTGAAGCACGTTATATGAATGCACAATTATTGTTCATTCATAATAAAAATGAGGCAACAGAAAAAGCATTGTACGAAATTATAAACCAAGACCCCTCGTATGATGTATGGGTAGCTAAATCGTTTATATTATTATCAGACTTATTTATGCGTAAGAATGATAAATTTTCGGCTAAAAACACTTTACAAAGTATAATAGACAATAGCGAAAATGTAGATATAGTAAAAGAAGCCAACGAAAAGTTAGCCGTAATTACTGCCCTTGAAGCACAAGAGGAAATACAACGCTTAGCAAAACCCAAACCCGAATTTAATGTGCCAACCAACGAAAACACGGAAGAGTTATTGTTAAATACTGATGCGCCAAAAAATGTCGTGCCAAATGAAACGCCCGCAAATACAACATCGCCAGTTGGAGGCAATTAGTAAAATTATAATAGAATGAATACCAAATAAATTCTTAAAACATACCTAGTACACACTAAACAACAGGCTTAGAATATGGGTAGCCACCACAAAACTAACACCCCCAACTTAACTAAAGCGTTTTAATTAGTTACAATAAAAAACAAACGTTAAACCAAAATCAAATACTATACTACATACTTTACACACCTCTTATGAAAAAAAATAAAACAAACAAACTACCACAATGGGCGTATATTACTTTGTTTAGCTATAGCACATTATTTACATTAATGCTTATAAGTTTAAAAACGAAAGCGCAAACTACTCCCGAGCAAGGTACAGAAAACGTAACCTCTATACTCGATTATCAACCCACTATATTGAATAGCGTTAAGATAAGCGATTTACCCACATTTAAAGACTCTGCGCCAGCTATGCCTAAGCTTACTTACAAAATAATAGATGCGCAGTACGATATGAAATTTATACCAGATGCCATACAACCTGCAGTAGTTAAAGGAGAGCCGCTTACTAAGCTGTATCGTAACTTGGTAAAAGTTGGATTTGGAAATTATAACACTGCCTATGGCGAATATTTTTATAATAATGTGCGGGCCAAAAAACATAGTTACGGTGTTCACGCCAAACATTTGTCTAGCAATGGAAATATAAATGAATTGGAAACTAATCCTGGGTTAAATGACAATGCAATTGATGCACATTTTAAATATTTGTTTAAAGATTATTCTTTGTATTCAACCACAGGTTACACAAGTAATGTAGTGCATTACTACGGTTACAGTCCTAATTTTAGAAACGAACTTTCGCCTGCATATCCAAGTATAGCATCGCCCAAGTGGGATTCATCTAAAGATATAGTGGGTGATAAACAGCGTTTCCAAAGTTGGAATGTAAGTACCCTATTAGCTTCTAACTTTGATAAAAACAGCGAAAATTTTAATAACGCCACAAGCTTACAGTACAGCGGCATTGCTGATGATTATGGCATGAACGAACAACGTGTAAACTTAAGTACTAATGTGGGCAAAAAGCATGAAGAAGAATATTTGTACGTGCGTGCAGGTGTTGATTTTTACAACAATAAAAACTCTACATTAACTCAAAACACTACGTTTGTTACACTTAATCCTAAAATAAAATTTAATAATAAAACATGGTTGCTTGATGTAGGTGCAAAAATAGTTCCTGTATTTGCAAAGGATAATAACCGTACTTATTTTTATCCCGATGTAAATGCGGGCTATCAACTATTACCTAATTTTATAAATGTATATGTAAACTTAGGCGGCAATGCCTACCGCAATAGTTTTAAAACATTGACTGATGTAAACGCGTTTATGCACAATAGCGCAAGTTTACAAAATACCAATCATCAAATAGATGCTAATGGTGGAGTAAAAGGACAGCTAACCAAACGTATTAGTTACAACGTTCACGCAGGTTACGACATATATAAGAACTTTGCGTTGTATGTATTAAATGATGCATTTTTGTTAAACAATGTATTTACTACCGTGTATGATAATGTAAACCGTGCGCATGTAGGTGGTGAATTAAACTATCAGTTACACCAAAAACTAGTAATAGCAACAACAGCTAACTACTACAATTATAAAGCAACCAAAGAGCTTAAAGTTTGGTATATGCCCGATTTAATCATAAATACATCAGCCAAATATAACTTAGAAGATAAATTAATAGCTACAGTGCAACTTAACTATCTTAATACACAATATGCACGCAAAACTACTTATGATGCTAAGGGTGTAAAAATGTACGAGACAATAAAATTAAATTCGTTTGTTGATGCTAACTTAGGTGTAGAATATCGTTACAATAAGCGACTTTCTGCCTACTTGCAGTTTAATAACTTAGCGGCACAACGTTATTATCGTTTTATAAATTATCCATCGCAACGTTTTAATGTAATGGGTGGAATAACGTACGGTTTTTAATTTTTTTAGTTATGAAGCGTTTTAAATAAAAACAAAAATTACACTTGCGCAAATGCATTTATTATGTACATTTGCAAAGCATTAACCAGTAGTGGTTAAATACGCCCAGCTGGCGGAATTGGTAGACGCGCTGGTCTCAAACACCTGTGGGAAACCGTGCCGGTTCGATTCCGGCGCTGGGTACTAAGCCGGACTTTTCTAATAAATTTAGAGAGTCTGGTTTTTTTATTTCTTATAACGCCCTTGATGTGTGGGCAACACAGCCAATCACATCATTTACAATCGGGGTTCGATAATGCTCTATTTTTGAATCATAGACCAAACCTTTAGGAAA
>JACMRI010000099.1 GCA_014376525.1 Bacteroidia bacterium
TGGGTCACAATCAAATTTTGGGGAGTAGACATCTAAGCGAATAATTTTTGCAGCCTAAACAGAAAAAAATTCACATCAGTTACTCCTCTTAAATTTGCTCTAAAGTTTTTTATTTTAGAGTTAAAAGATTCAGCATTTGCATTAGTTGTTCGATTATCAAAGAAGTTTAAGATGTTGCTTAAGTGGTATTCTAAGGAGTTTACAACAGTATTAAATTCTTTTATTTCTGATTCGACTACTTTTTGTTTCCACTTATTAAATGTTATTCTCGCATCCTCTTTTGAACTTAGTTTATAAATGGCTCTAAATTCAATTGTTAATTTATATGCTGTATGAAGCTGTGGATATTTTTGGAATAATATGTCTGCTCTTTTTCTTTGACTTAAAGTCCAATCCGCTTCTAGTTTGTATAATAAATAACGACTTCTAGCTAATAATTCTTTTAACGTATCTCCGTTTGAATACTCAGGCGCTTCATATCTCTTGCCTTCTTTTTTAGCAAGTTTAATCGCTTCGTTTTCTTTATCTATTGCGTCCCAACGTAAGCTTATTCTTAAATGTTGCATTGCATCTAATACTAATCTTACAACATGAAATCTATCAATAACCATGGAGCATTGGCTAAATGTATTTTTAATGGCTAATCCCATGTTTCGAGCCATATCCATGCTTACTTCTTTAACTTTATTTCTAATCTCAATAGGTATTTTTTCTAAGACTGATTGTATTGTTTTTGTATCTGTACCGTTTATTATAGCAACTAAAGATCCTTTGTTTTTTACGTTTATATTTTTGTTAGTCACGAAAGTATAAAGTTCGCCTTTTGATAAACTCACCTCATCAATACTGAGACTTTCCGTTATGTTTTCAGGGTAAAGAAGGTATTCCTCGGCATGTGATAACTGATCCCATTCTTTATACCCGCTTACTTTATGCTTATAATGTTTCTGTAATTTTTGTGCATCTACTCCAAAGTAACTTGCAATATTACTCATGGTATCTTCGCGCGTATTGACTAGCATCTTTTAAAAAATCCGATAACTCTTGGGTAAATTTAGAACCATCGGCAATGAATGTAAAATCACGCTTTATTATTACGCCCGTAATTTTATGCCGCCATCTGCGCTTCTTAACTAGTAAAAACACAGGTTTACCACGTAATGGGAAATCCTGAATCATTTTGCTAACGGTAAACCCTTTAGACTCATACTCTGACCCTGAATAACCGTTAGGGAGTTCGTTTTTCTCTTCAAATGAAATCAAATAGATTTCTCGCTTCTTTTTTATATCGCAAAGCGTTTCATATGAAGAGATAATAAAGTATTCCATCAACTCAGTTGGGAATAACTCTTGAAGCAATTGTAAGGATTGTGTTTCGATAGCTTTTATTACAAAGCTACTTTTTTATAATATACTCCCCAACTTTTTACGCTGACCCCAAATATTAACCAAATACGTGTTGCAATATTAATTGTAGAATATGCAATAGTAAATATTAGTTGTGATAAATCCGTATTGTTTTTTCAATTTGATTTTGAGATAATTATGTTTTTTTCATTTACGATAACTACATAAGTTACTTTTTTTTAGTATTCATAAGTACTTCATAAGTACATAGCATCATTCTATTAGCGCAAGAAACACACTAAATAACTATTTCACTATAAGAAAATGGCGGTATTTTGTGCCAATATTATTTTGCGCAATGCCAACAAACAACTCTGTATAAACTCAGGTTGTTGCAAGTAAAAATTATCTATTTCTTTCGTCGCATTTATGCTTATTACATTACTTCACTTATGCTTATAGTACGGCTTGTATCGGCTGTTTTATCAATGTTTATACATAAGTGTGGCGGTAATAATTCGGTTATGTTTTGTGGCCATTCTATTAGGCATATATTACCCGAATATGCGTATTCTTCAAAACCCATATCGTACGCTTCGCTAACAGCATTAATACGATAAAAATCAAAATGATAGACTGTAGTATTGTGTATGGTACTGTATTCGTTTACCAATGAATATGTGGGGCTTGTAACCTTATTGTTAACGCCTAGTAATGTTGTTATTAGTTTTATTAATGTTGTTTTTCCTGCGCCCATTTCGCCATAAAAACAAAATATAGAGTGCTGTAAACTAGCATTAGCAATGTATTTAGCCACTTGTGGCAACTCGCTAATAGTATTTATTTTAAATAACGTGTTGTGCATGCGAATTAATTATAAGTAACTATTTTTTACGTTTTTTATTAAACCAACGTTTAAAATCTTTATAAACTTGTTTTTTAATATTTTGTGGTAATAATCTAAACCCAATTTGGTAATATATTCCATCAAAATTTTGGCTTATTCCTATTTCCGAAATAATTTTACGATAGCCCATAGAGCCCACAAACGCTACATCATTCGATAAATTAACAACTACATTAAATCCTACAAGCGCAGGGAAAAAATAATTTTTAGGGTTAAAAGTTTTACCCTTGTAATTGGTAATAGGAATGGGTGTATTACTAAAAAAATCAGTAAAAGTTATTTTGCTGTAGCCAGCACCTATTTCTATAGGAATACCCAGCGTAATCCATTTGGAATTATAAAATATGTACTCGAAACTTGGTGTAGCATAAAACATAAACAAGCTACTATTGGTTAAATATCCACTAATACCATTTATACTTACAGGGACGGCTTCGGGCGCATTTTTTTGTATTTCCTCTACATAATACGGCTTACTTATAAATATTGATTTTCCACTATACCCATTTGCTAAATATAGTCCTAGCCCTAGTCTAAATTTTTTGTAATGGGTAAGTCCGGCATTAATACCATTTACACTAGTAGAAATGTTAGAATTATCTATTGTGCTTTTGTTTAAAAAAATAGTTTTTCGTTTATCTATCAAGCAGTCAAAACGCCACTTTAAAGGTGCAATTACGCTGTCTTTTTTTGTAACTTGTGCTTGAGTAATAATGCCGTTAAATAAAACGTAACCGATTATTAAAATATAAATTTTACTCATAATTATATCTCTAAAAAATTATTCTTCGCTCATACTATTGTTTGCATAATTACGCCATTTTTCAATAGCACCTATCATATCAGCGGGTATAGGTGCTTCAAAAAACATGTCTTTACCAGTAGTTGGGTGCACAAAACCTAGTGTAGTTGCGTGCAAGGCTTGACGCGGACATTGGGCATAACAATTGTTGAAAAACTGCTTATATTTTTGATGTGTAGTTCCTTTCAACATTTTATCGCCACCATACTCGCCATCGGCAAATAGGGTATGCCCTATGTATTTCATGTGTACACGTATTTGATGTGTTCTGCCAGTTTCTAACCTACATTGTATAAGGGTTACATAGCCAAAACGTTCTATAACTTTATAGTGTGTTACTGCGTGTTTTCCGGTTTCGCCATCGGGATATACGGTAAATATTTTTCTATCTTTTTCACTACGTGCAATATTACCTGTAACTGTGCCTTCGTCTTCTTTTACGTTGCCCCATACTAGTGCAGTGTACATGCGTTTGGTGCTATGGTCGGCAAATTGTTTTGCCAAAAAATTAATAGCATATTCGTTTTTAGCAACTACTATTAAGCCCGATGTATGTTTATCTATACGGTGTACTAAACCTGGGCGAGCGTCCTCGTCGGTTTTGTTTTTTTGAGTAAGTTTTGGTAAGTTTTTAAAGTGATGCAACAAGCCATTAACCATAGTACCCGAGTGATTGCCCACACCTGGGTGTACCACCATACCTGGATTTTTATTTATAAGTATTATATCATCATCTTCATACACTATGTTTAACGGAATATCCTCAGCAATAAGTTCGGTATTTTGTGGCGGATGTGCGAATACAGCCGTAATAATATCGCCAGGTTTTACTCGGTAATTAGCTTTAGTAACTTTATCATTTACCAAAATATTACCTGCATCTATGGTATTTTGTATTTTGTTACGCGATTGATTAAACACACGCAACAATATAAATTTATCTAAGCGCTCCTGTGCTTGTCCAGGGTCAACTACTATGCGTTTGTGTTCGTATAGTTCGCTGTTTTCTTCGCTTGCGTCTTCGTTATATTCTTCATGTATAATAGGGTCGGTGGCTTGCATTATATAAGTATGTGGTAGGTGTTATTTAAGTTGTGTTTTTAGTTCGTCTTTCCATTTCCAAAGGCACATACACGCATAAGTACGGTAGGGTTTCCATTGTTCGGCTATTGTTATCATTTCTTTTTTGTAGGCTTTATTTGTAGTATCTATTCCGTATAAGTTTTTCATAGCGGTTACTATGCCTAAATCATCTGTAGTAAACACGTCTTCTCTCGCAAGGCTAAACATCAGTATCATTTCTACTGTCCATTTGCCAACGCCTTTTATTTGGGTTAAGTAAACTACTAGCTCTTCGTTAGTTAGTTTTTTTAAAACGGAATAATCCAATGTTTTTTCTATAGAAAACAAGGCAATGTTTTTAATATAACCTGCTTTTTGATACGATAAGCCAACACTTCGTAATTGCTCAGTATCTACAGCTAATACAAGATTAGCATAAGGTTCGCGGTGCGGAAATAAATTTAGAAAACGCGCCCATATAGTAGCTGCAGCTTTAGTTGATAACTGCTGACCAACAATAGCTCGGAGGAGAGTAAAATACAAGTCGTCATTTTTGGTAATAGCCACAAGCCCCACAGATGCCAATACTGGCGCTAACTTAGGGTCTAAAGATAGATGTTGTGAAGCTTTTTTTATAGACATTTATTAATTTAATTCATCATGTAATAATACATGTTTTTTAATTGTATTGATGTCCTTATTACCAACAATACTTTTACTGAAAAAAAATGTTATTTTAAATATATTAATGAGTTTTTGTAGTTGGTAATTTTATTAAAAAAATGCAGTTTTAAAATACATAATTTTATTACTAATATTACTATCCAATATAGTTTTTAACTCACAATATTGAACTAAAACAATCTCGAACTAAGGTATTAATTGGTATTGGTGTAAGTGTATAAATTGAATAGTAAACTAAATATGGTGCTACAGCCAAAGTGCCGCACCTATTTTTACTAGGTTATGGAGGCATATAAACGCTTAATGCCCTTGGTGTAAACTGTGGATTAAGTTACAATTTGTAAAAAAAGCCTCTCCCCTACTTCCCTATACAAAACTTACTAAAAATAGTACTCAGCAAATCATCGTTTGATACTTGTCCAGTAATAATACCTAAGTGGTACAATGCTTGGCGAATATCTTGGGCTATTAAATCGCTGGGAATATTGGTGCTTAAACCCTCTAACACACTGTTAATAGCGGTTTGCGTGTGCTGTAAGGATTCTACGTGGCGTGCATTGGTTACTACCGTTTCTGGTACGTTGGTAGTGCGCTCGTCAAACAAAGCTATTAGCTTGGTGTGCAGGGCATCAAGGTGAGAATGATGCTTGGCTGATATAAACAATAAATTATCTAAACCATCGTATTCTTCTTGTAGTTCGCTTAACTCAGCCTTATCGCACTTGTTACCCACCAATACCAACTGCGCATTGTGTAAGTGCGGTTGCAAGCCATTTATAATTTCGTTTAGTTCGTTGCGTGTCATTTCAGCCACATCAAACATATATATAACTATTGCAGAGTTGTTTATTTTTTCAAATGTACGTTCTACTCCTATAGTTTCTATTTCGTCGGTAGTGTCGCGTATTCCAGCGGTATCTATAAATCTAAAGCGCACACCGCCTATGGTTATTTCGTCTTCAATGGTATCTCTTGTAGTACCAGGTATTTCGCTAACTATTGCACGCTCTTCGTTAAGTAAGGCATTAAGTAAAGTAGATTTTCCTGCATTGGGCTTTCCCACTATAGCTACTGGAATACCGCTTTTTATTACATTACCCAACTCAAACGAACTTATTAAACGTTGCACAATATTAAGTATAGTTTGTATCAGTTCTTTTAACTCCCCTCTATTGGCAAACTCAACATCTTCTTCGCTAAAATCTAATTCCAACTCAATAAGTGCAGCAAAGTTTATTAAGTTTTCCCTCAACGTGGCTATTTTGCTACTAAATCCGCCACGCATTTGTTGCATACTTACTTGGTGCGATGTGGCACTATTACTGGCTATTATATCTGCTACGGCTTCTGCTTGCGACAAATCAAACTTACCGTTGAGGAATGCTCGCATGGTATATTCACCAGCGGTTGCAATGCGTGCGCCATTTTTTATAAGTAGTTGAATAAGTTGTTGTTGAATATACACACTACCGTGGCACGAAATTTCTATTACATCTTCGCCTGTGTAACTGTGCGGCCCGTAAAACAGAGATACCAATACTTCGTCTAATATAAAGTCATCGGCATTAACTATAACCCCAAAGTGTAAAGTATGTGTTTTTTGGCTGTACAAATCATACGGTTTTAAGTTTTTTTTCTTAAATACTTTTTGTGTTATTTTAAACGCATTATTGCCCGAAAGGCGTATTACTGCTATTGCGCCAACACCTGCTGGTGTGGCTAAAGCTACTATTGTGTCGTTATTTACTATTTGATTATACATAGATAATTGTTTTTATATTTTTTATTCAAAAATAGTATATCAAAACCACAACTACGGTGTGAGTTGAAAACCCGTAATAAATTTTTGCTAACATAGTAGTCATTCCTTGCTTTTTACTACTTTTAAAGGCAAATTAAAAATACTAATTTACATAAATCAAATAATGAGCAATCCATTACACATTAAAGCTACACAACTAACGCCATTAGTGCATTACAACGAAAGTACACGTACATTATTATTTGAAGGCGAATCGCGCCCTGAGAATGTAAAAAAATTTTATGATCCAATCATAGCTTGGATGACAGAGTACTTAGCTACCGAACCTGCACAAAGCGTTGTTAATGTTGATTTGAAGTTTGAATACCTTAACTCGGCATCAATAAAATACATTTATGATATACTTATGGTATTTGAAAAACAAGTTGCAAAACATAAAATTACAGTTACTTGGTACTACGTTCCCGAAGATGATTTGATGCTTGAAAATGGCGAGGATTATAGCAACTTAGTACCTAATTTGAATATCCAAATTAAACAGTTTTAATTTTTCTATTTTAATGCGATTTATCTATTTATGCATACTTGTGGTGTGGTTTAGCAACATTACATTTGCGCAACGTATTGGGCTTGTGCTTAGTGGTGGTGGTGCGCAAGGTATGGTGCATATAGGTGTTATAAAAGCGTTGGAAGAAAATAATATCCCTATAGATTATATAGCAGGCACATCTATGGGAGCTTTGGTTGGTAGCTATTACGCATCGGGGCATAGTATAGAAGAGGTTATTGCCAATTTTAATTCGGAATATTTTGTAAATACTTCAACAGGAGCAATAGCTTCCAAAGACAAATATTATTATAAGCAAAATGCCAAAACACCCTCATGGATTGATTTAAACTGGAGTCCAGCACTTGGTGCACAAAAATATGTACCTACCAACGTAATATCGCCTTATGTGATAGATTTGGATATGATGAAACAGTACACTACCGTATCTAGCGCAGCAAATTATGATTTTGATAGCCTGTATATTCCTTTTAGATGTATAGCTTCTGACATAGAAACCAAACAACAAATTATATTTAGAGAGGGAAACTTAGGTTTGGCTGTACGTGCATCTATGTCGTACCCATTATATTTAAAACCTGTAAATTATAATGGACACCTTTTGTTTGATGGAGGTATGTATAATAATTTCCCATCGGATGTAATGCAAGCTGATTTTGCTCCCGATGTAATGATAGGTAGTACTGTAGCTGGCGCAGTAAAAACGCCTGAAGAAGACAATGTGTTTTCGCAACTAAAAAGTATGTTAGTACATACTACTAATTACAAGGTAGATTATACAAAAGGCATAATGATAGATATGAAACTATCAGACGCTGGTTTGTTTGAGTTTAATAGGGCCGAAGAAATTATAAACTACGGTTACCGCAGTACAATGTTGCAAATGGATAGTATAAAAGCAATGATAAGCCGACGCGTAACCATGGCCGAGCGCACCGCATTACGTAATAAATTTACAGCCAAAAAACTACCGTTTATAATAGACAATGTGGATATAGAAAATACGGATATACAAACCGCCAAATACATAAAAAAAACACTTTGCATAAATAAAGACAGTACAATAATTTCGTTTGCAGCATTTGAAAAACAATATTACCGCCTTATAGCCGACGAAAAAATAAAACATATTTATCCCATAGCATCGCTCAATACCAATACAGGTAAGTATAATGTTAACCTGCGCATAGCCAAGCAATATCCGTTTAATATAGAGCTAGGTGGTAACTTATCATCTCAGCCAATAAGTACTGGTTACGTAGCGCTTAATTACCAACACCTAAAACGAGTAGGAACACAAGTAAGTGGCAACTTTTATTTTGGTAAGTTATATACCGCAGGGCAATTGTTTGCACGCATAGATTTTCCTACGCGCACACCATTTGCACTTACAGGAAAAATAAATACCAGCAAATACGATTATTATCGCAGTAGTAATATTTTTATTAAAAACGAAAAACCATCTTTTTTAGTCTTAAACGAAAATAATACCGAATTAGGGCTAATAACACCTGCGGGTAATAAAGGTATATATGGCGTTACTACAGGTTATGCAACTCAAAGCAACCAATACTACCAAGAGCCCGAGTTTAGCAAAAGTGATACTGCCGATGTAAGTAATTTTAATTTTTGGCATACCAATTTATATTACGAAAGCAGTAGCCTTAATCGTAAGCAATTTGCAAGCAGTGGCACGTTGTTTAGCCTAAAAGCAACGTATGTAGATGGCGAAGAGCGTAACAAACCAGGTAATAAATACCGCACCGCAGGCGATATAAATTCTATACTGGGAGTTTACCGTAAGTACCACAGTTGGGCACAATTTAAAATGGTGTACGATTCGTATTTAAAAAAACGAGGCAAATTTAGATTTGGCATTTATGCCGAAGCCGTAGCACGCATAAACACACGCTACTTATTTACTAATGATACTACCTATCAAACCTTGAGTAAGCAGTACTTTAGCAACTATACTGCCACACAAATAATGGCACCAGCATTTGCACCTTTGCCACAAGCTAATACATTATTTTTAACCAATTTTAAAGCTAACCAGTACGTAGCGGGAGGTATAAAAACGTTAACCAAACTACCTTTTAATATTGATTTGCGCCTTGAGGGGTATTTGTTTCAGCCAGTATATACGTTCCAAAAAGATTTATTAAACAAAACCTACAATTCTAAACCATTTGAATACCGAAAGGTAATGGCAACTAGTACGTTGGTGTATAATTCTATTATAGGTCCAGTATCATTAGCATTAAATTATTATGATAATTTGGAGTTTAAAGAAACCAACTTTAGCTTATTGTTTTCGGTAGGATACTTAATATTTAACAAAAAAGCATTAGATTAACTACCTATGAAACCCCTGCGAATAATAGGTTTAATGTCGGGTACATCGTTAGATGGATTGGATATAGCCTGTGTAGATTTTGAATTTAGTAACAATAAAATAAACTACACACTTGGAGCTACTACCACAGTAGAATATTCCCCAGTATTTAAACAACAATTGCATAATGCACTACATTTATCAGGGTTAGAATTAAGTGTGTTAAGTAATAAATTTGCAATGCTCTGTGCGCAGCACATTAACACTTTTATAAAACAACATAAGCTTACAGGAATAGATTATATAGCATCGCATGGGCATACTATATTTCATCAACCGCTACATAACCTTACGCTACAAATAGGCAATGGAGCTATACTAGCTGCACATACAGGCATACATTGCGTGTGCGATTTTAGAACTACTGATGTAGCACTTGGTGGACAAGGCGCACCCTTAGTGCCTATTGGCGACAAATTATTATTTAATAACTATGATGCGTGCCTTAATATAGGCGGTTTTGCTAATGTTTCGTATAGTAATAAAACCAACACTATAGCCTATGACATTGCACCTGCAAATATTGTTCTTAACCAACTTACTGCACGCCTAAACCTACCCTACGATGCCGAAGGTGCTATTGCCAAAGCGCACAACGTTGATGAAGAATTATTAAACACATTAAATGCCTTGCCCTACTACACACTATTGCCACCAAAATCGTTAGGAGTAGAATGGGTAAACGAAATTATAACACCGCTTATACACCACCGTACCGACTACACCACGCTAATAGCAACGTTTACAGAACATGCCGCTTATCAAATAGCTAAAGCCGTAAACGAGCAACCACACATAGGCACTGTGTTAGCCACAGGCGGGGGTACGTTTAATACCTATATGTTGCAACGCATACAAGCGTATTCATTGCGTGCCATTTATACATTTCCTAGTGTAGAAGTAGTAGCGTTTAAAGAAGCTATAGTATTTGCCCTATTGGGCTACCTACGTGTAAACAATATGCCCAATGCCTTAGCCAGCGTCACTGGCGCATGTAAAGATAGCTGTGGCGGTGCGGTTTATTTGGGGTAAAATATTAAACTCGTAAATGTATAATGCGTGTTAGTTTGGAACAATATAAGTAAAGGTGTGATTTTTACCAATACTAATTATATTCTTTATGCTTGAATATTAGGAATTAAACTTATTTATAAAAAAGTAATAGGAAAGTTTAGAGCAAATGATAAACAAATAATCAATTATGATAACAGTATGAATTATGATCATTATTTAGCGTGTTTCGCAACCAATATTTATTTAACGAAAATTTCATAATAGTTTTCTCAAAAACATAAATTATAAGTGCTATACCACTATCAACAATTATATTGTGAACAATTATATATGTACAGGTATTAATAGCACTTGTATTTTTTATATTTGCATAGTATTAAACAATACAACTATAGTCTATTACCTAAAATTACATAATGAATATACACGCCACATCTATAAGCTCCAACAAAGTTAAAAATGCTTGGGCCACCTACGATTTAGCAAACTCGGTGTATAACCTAGTAATAACCGCTACTATATTTCCTATTTATTACAAAGCAGTAACCGAAATTAAAAATGAACATGGGGAGATTATATCCAATACTGTAAATTTTTTGGGCTTCAATTTTAAAAATACAGCATTGTATGATTTTGCAATAGCAACTGCTTATTTACTTACAGTATTCTTAGTGCCAATACTATCGGGGCTTGCCGATGGTAGCGGTAACAAGAAAAAGTATATGCAACTGTTTTGTTACATTGGTGCAAGTTCATGCTTGGCAATGTATTTTTTTGATGCTGATCATGTTACCTTAGGTATATTTTTAGCCATTACCGCATGTATGGGCTACTCGGGTAGTTTGGTGTTTTACAATGCGTATTTACCCGAAATAGCCACACCTGCCGAGCAAGACGGATTAAGTGCCAAAGGCTTTGCTATGGGTTATGCTGGAAGCGCTTTTTTGCTTATTGTAAATTTAATAATGATAGAAAAATTTGATTTATTTGGTTTTGCTACCAAAGGAGATGCCACACGTATTGCATTTATAACTGTGGGGGTATGGTGGTTTTTGTTTTCGTTAATTCCGTTTAAATACTTACCCAACAACAAAAAAGAAAACGTAATACGCGTAAAGCTAAGCCAAGGCTACTCCCAATTAATAAAAGTGTGGCAGGAGATAAAAACACAAAACGAATTACTCAAATTTTTAAGCGCATTTTTCGTGTATAGTATGGGCGTACAAACTGTAATGCTTATAGCTACACACTTTGCTAGCGAAGAAATAGGTATGGAAAGTGCACAACTTATTACCACTATACTTATTATACAATTTGTAGCATTAATAGGCGCTTACGCATTTTCTTATATTTCTAAATTTAAGGGCAATTTGTTTATGTTGCGTGTGGCAGTGTGTATATGGGTGCTCATTTGTGTTATTACGTTTAAATTTATATATACGGTTACCGCATTTTACTTCGTGGCAGCAGTAGTAGGTTTGGTAATGGGTGGCATTCAATCATTATCTCGAAGTACGTATAGCAAAATGTTGCCCGATGTAGAAGAACATAGTAGCTATTTTAGTTTTTATGATGTAGCCGAAAAAATGAGTATAGTACTTGGTATGATTACTTTTGGCGTTATTACGCAGTTATCAAGCAATATGCGCACACCTATATTGTCGCTTATTGTTTTTTTTGTGGTGGGTTTGGTATTATTGTTTCGTTTAAATGGTAGTTTGCTAAAAAGCAAAGGCGAAGTGGTTTAACTTTGGTGTAGGTATTTTTTTGTAGTTTAAATAATAATTTTAAAATAACGTGTTAGTAGATATTTTTATACCCTGTTACATAGATCAATTAAAACCCGAAATAGGGCTTAAAACCGTTGCTCTGCTTGAAAAAGCAGGCTGTGCAGTTAATTATAATACCGAGCAAACCTGCTGTGGTAATCCTGCATATACAAGTGGATACTGGGACGAATGCAAAGAAGTTGGCGAAAAATTAATACGAGAATTTCCTAACGATAGATACATTGTATGTCCATCGGGAGTATGCGCCAATACTGTAAAAAACAGTTATTCAAAACTATTTTACAATAGTGTATTACATAACGAATACAAGCAAGTACAACGCAACATGTACGAGTTTACTGATTTTGTGGTAAACGTACTTAAATACTCCAATTTTGAAAGTGAGTTTACAGGAAAAGCCGTGTACCTTAACTCGTGCACCGCCGAGCGAGAATGCAAGCTAACCGCCGAGCCTCTAAAACTATTAAATAACATAAAAGGTTTGCAATTACTTAAGCCAGTTAATGCCGATGTATGCTGTGGTTTTGGCGGTGGATTTTCTTTAAAATACGAAAGCTTATCCGTAGATATGGCAAAACAAAAAACAGAAAGTGTATTAGAAACAGGTGCCGAATATATTATAAGTGCCGATTATACTTGCCTTATGCACTTACAAAGTTATATTACCAAAAATAATATTCCGTTGCAATGCAAGCACATTGTAGAAGTACTTTAAAAAAATTACAACCCATACAATGGAAGCTCCTTTTTTAACAGGCAAACGCAAACACCTTATTGATACACTTCGAAAAGCTGGTATAAGCAACGAAATAGTGCTTGATGCTATGTTGCGGGTAAAACGCCATTTATTCGTAAACGATTCTGCTTTTATGGAACACGCTTACGACAATAAAGCGTTTCAAATAGGTTGCGGACAAACCATATCTGCACCTTATACAGTTGCGTTTCAATCTATGTTATTGGACATAAAACGTGGCGAAAAAATATTAGAAATAGGGACAGGTAGTGGCTACCAAACCGCAGTATTGATTGAACTTGGTGCAAAAGTATTTAGCATAGAACGTCAAAAAGAACTTTATGATAAAACCAAACCACTACTACAAAAACTTAACTACAAAGCCATGCTTTATTACGGCGATGGCTACAAAGGTTTGCCGTTAGAAGCACCTTTTAATAAAATAATAGTAACTGCTGGTGCACCATATATTCCCAACGAGTTAATATCACAATTAAAGCCCAATGGCATAATGATAATACCCGTAGGAGATGGTGCAGAGCAAAAAATGAAACTAGTTCATAAGAGCCTTACAGGTATTACCACCACCGAAGTAGGCGATTTTAAATTTGTGCCAATGCTTAAAAATAGGCAGTTTTAATACAAAATTAATTAGTTTAGTAAAATTAATTTTATGATTTAAAAATTAAAAATACTTTAAATATTATGTCAGTTCACAAAGAAATAAAAAAAGTAACCACCAACGTTGTAATAGATATGAAACAACGTGGCGAAAAAATAAGTATGCTTACCGCTTACGATTTTTCGTTAGCCAAAATAGTAGATGCAGCGGGTATAGACATTATATTGGTGGGCGACTCAGCATCTAACGTAATGGCCGGACACGAAACCACTCTTCCTATTACATTAGACCAAATGATATACCACGCACAATCCGTTATACGTGCGGTAAGCAGAGCATTGGTAGTAGTAGATTTACCTTTTGGTACGTACCAAGGCAATAGCAAAGAAGCCCTAAATAGTGCAATACGCATAATGAAAGAAAGTGGAGCACATGCAGTAAAACTAGAAGGAGGAGAAGAAGTAAAAGAATCTATACAACGCATACTTACTGCAGGTATACCTGTAATGGGGCATTTGGGGCTAACGCCACAAAGCATATACAAATTTGGAACGTATAACGTACGTGCCAAAGAGGAAGCCGAAGCCCAAAAACTAATACAAGACGCTAAACTACTGCAAGACATTGGTTGCTTTAGTATAGTAATTGAAAAAGTACCTGCAGCTTTAGCATCAATTGCTGCACAAAGCGTACACATACCCATTATTGGTATTGGGGCTGGAGGTGGTGTAGATGGACAAGTACTCGTACTGCACGATTTGTTGGGTATAAACAAAGATTTTAGCCCACGTTTTTTGCGTAGATATTTAAATTTATATGACCAAATACAAGGTGCAATAGAACATTATATTATTGATGTAAAATCAAAAGATTTCCCTAACGCTAGCGAGCAATATTAATTACAAATCAATAGTATATATCGTTTTTTTTGTTGAAAACTTTTTAATACTTTCGCCGTAAATATTTAATCACCAAACTAATTAAAATTAAATAATAATGAACACCACAAAAAAAAGCATATTGCTTGTATCTACTGCTATTATTGCAGTTTCAAGCTGTAAAAATTTAAAGTTAGACAAAAATACGTACACCGTAACACCTTCGCCACTTGAATTAGTAGGAGATAGTGTACGTGTAAAAATTGAAGGAATAGTACCTGCCAAAACATTTCACCCAAAGGCAACAGCAGTATTTATACCTACAATTAAAACTGCTAACGGTGACAAACCACTAAAAACAATGAACTTATACGGCGCTAAAGTTAAAGGTGCGCAAGGAACTATGATTGACTGGAAAACAGGTGGTAAAATAACATACACCGATGTAGTAGCTTACACACCAGATATGCGTGATGCTAAATTAGTAGGGCATATTGACGGTAAATTAAAAAGTAAAACAAAAACATACAATGCTGAATTAGCAGAAGCTACCATTACTACACAACTATTAGTAATGAACGACCAAAAAGCAATAATGGCCAAAGATGCAATGCCTAAAACAACTGCATTTACAAGCAACGCAGATATATTGTATACCATAAACGCTGAGGCAGTTCGCTCAACTGAATTAAAAGCAGAAGATATGATTGCTTTAGATAAATTTATAGCAGAGGGTTCAACCAATGCTTATACTATCAAAGGTGTGAGTATAGCATCGTATGCATCGCCAGATGGTATTGAAACCAAAAACGCGGACCTTGCTACCAACCGTGGTACTACTGCCGCTACAGCAGTAAAAGCAATGTTTAAAAAAAATAAATTAGAAGCTGGTACACAAGATGGTTTTTATACTAAAACTGCTACTCCCGAAGATTGGGAAGGTTTTAAAGAATTAATGAACCAATCAAATATTGCAGATAAAGACATGATTTTACGTATCTTAACTACTTACCCCGACTTAGAGGTAAGAGAAAAAGAAATGAAAAATATATCAAAAGCATATACTGAACTAGCTGATGATATTTTTCCTAAATTACGTCGTAGTAAAATAGTTATAAACGCCGAAAAACCTTGCAAAACTGATGAAGAGCTAAAACAATTATCAACATCGGCTCCCGACCAGTTAAACGTAGAAGAGTTATTGTATGCAGCTAACTTACAATCTGACTTAACTGCTAAGGCTAATATATACAAGAATGCAGAAACTCGTTTTGTGTATGATTTTCGTCCAAGTAACAATTTAGGAGGTGTTTATTTAATGCAAAACAAAATATCGGACGCTAAATCCGAATTTGAAAAAGCAAACAAATTAAGTCCAAACAATAAAGCAGTACAAAACAACTTAGGTGTAATAGCACAAGTAAGTGGCGACAAAGTTGCTGCCGAAGCAATGTACAAAAATGCTGCTGGTGCAGGCGAAGAAGTAAACCGCAACATGGCAAGCTTACAAATAGCTAAAGGCGAATATAGCAAAGCAGTAAGTAACTATGGTGCCGATAAATCGTTTAACGCTGCATTAGCTAACTTACTTGCTGGTAATAAAGACCAAGCATTAAGTATACTTGAAGCTAGTAAAGAAAGTTCAACAGCTATGGGTTACTACCTAAAAGCAGTTATAAACGCGCGTATGGGTAATGCTACAAGTATGTTAGACGCTTTAAAAGCAGCTATAAATAAAGATGCTTCATTGAAAACCTTTGCAAAAGGCGACAAAGAATTTTCTAAATTTGCAACACAATTAGCAGGATTATAATATCTAATTATTTTACAAAAAAAATCCGCTCCGTACTATATGGAGCGGATTTTTTTGCTTAAATAAATTAGCTTTCATATCAGTTTTACTTTTGGCTTAATAACACTATAAAACTCCTTCAACTTATTATCAGTGTAGTAAAGTAAACAGTTCTTTTGGCTAGTACAATGCTACAGTTTATTATAATTGGCGTAGCGTTTTTTACCAAACAAATTTAGTGGTTGCTAGTAAAATAGTTGTACTATTGGCAGTAATTGAAGGTATTGTATTTGCAGTATATATTAGTAAAAAAAAACGCTGTGTTAACTTTATAAGCCAACTACATAAATTTTAATCTTGAACCTAAACAAACCATTAAAACTAAAACCCATAGCGTGACTATTAACGATTCCATATTTAAAACCATAGCGCAATGTGCCTCCAACCTTAATGTAGACGCATACGTAATAGGCGGTTGGGTAAGAGATAATATACTGCAACGCAACAATAAAAAAGATGTAGATATACTTGCAGTTCGCAAACCCAACACTATTTACCCCGAAAATGTAGGTATATTACTTGCAAAAGCTGTAGCCAAAGCTTTAAAATCTAACGTAAATGTGTTTAAAAACTATGGCACAGCACAAGTAGTTACTAACGATTTAGAACTTGAGTTTGTAGGGGCCCGCAAAGAAAGTTACAGCAGAGATAGCCGCAACCCTATAGTAGAAGAAGGAACACTAACTGACGACCAAAAGCGTAGAGATTTTACCATAAATGCTATGGCGTACTCCTTATGTACTACAAATTATGGAGAGTTGATAGACCCCTTTAACGGGGTTGAAGATTTGCAAAATAAAATTATTCGTACACCATTAGCGCCCGCTATTACTTACTCCGACGACCCATTACGTATGATGCGTGCCGTGCGTTTTGCTACACAATTAGGCTTCACTATTGAAGAACAATCTTTACAGGCAATAACCGATAATGCGGAGCGTTTAAACATTATTTCGCAAGAGCGTATTACTGATGAGTTAAATAAAATTATTAGCTCCAAAGTACCATCAGTGGGGTTTAAACTATTGTTCAATACCAAATTACTACATCTGTTTTTTAAAGATATGGTAAAATTATATGGCGTGGAATGGAAACAAGGACTTGGCCATAAAGATAATTTTTATCATACGTTGCAGGTTTTGGATAACCTTAGCGAGCATACCGATGACCTTTGGTTACGTTGGGCAGCAATATTACACGACATAGCAAAGCCAGCAACTAAACGTTTTGAAGAAGGTACTGGCTGGACATTTCACGGACATGAAGACCGTGGTGGACGAATGACCCCACGCATATTTGCTGATTTAAAATTACCATTAAATGAAAAAATGCGTTTTGTGCAAAAACTTGTAACGCTACACCTACGACCCATTGCACTAAGCAAAAACGAAGTTACAGATAGTGCCGTGCGCCGTTTGTTATTTGAAGCAGGCGATGATATTGATGCGCTAATGATGCTTTGCGAAGCAGATATAACAAGCAAAAACGACGAAAAAGTAAAACGTTACTTAAATAATTTTAAACTCGTACGAATCAAACTAAAAGAAATAGAAGAAAAAGATAACCTTCGCAATTGGCAACCTCCCATTGATGGAGCCGAGATTATGACTGTTTTTAACCTAGCTCCAGGACGAGAAGTGGGTAATATAAAATTGGCTATTCGAGAAGCTATATTAGATGGAATTATACCCAATGAATACCCACAAGTGTATGCGTTTATGTGCAAAATAGCTTTAGAGAAATTTAACTTAATACCAATTAAATAGCCTAATTATATAAGTGTATATTATAAATAAGTAACCCAAGAATTTAATTTGTAAACCTTGATTAGTGTTTTATTTTAATATTTATTTCATCATCTCAAATTCATTTATCTTACCAAAATCTACTTGTATATTTCCACTTTTAGCATCAAGGCTTAGCACTGAAGTAAACTTAGCGTTCCATACAATTTCATGGTGTGTAAAAGAAAACCTACGATGTACAGTTTGATTAAACTTTTCATCAAAGGCTTTAAAAAAAACAATTACTTCCGCATCACTATTTTCCATATCATTAGTATTCATTTCTTTTAACGGACTATCCTCATCTATAGGGTGAACAACCGTCCAGCTTTGTGTAAATATACTTATTTTGCTGCGCTCCAATTTTAGTTTTATAAAAGCACGCGAACCAGTATTCTCTTTGTTTTGTGGTATGTAACTAAACATCATTTCTACCTCAGCTTCTATAAGATGTTCGTTGCGTGCATTGCCAAACCTAAACATAAGTCCTTGCCCGTCTAAGTAAGGCGATATAAGCATATTATTACTTACTATAAGCGAAGCATCTGCCTTTGCAAATCGCCCATAACCCAAACCTGTAATGAGTGCAAAGACTAATAAACCAAATAATGCCTCTATACTTGACACCACATTAGCACCAAAACCAATAGGAGCAATATGCCCATAACCCACGGTAGACAATGTTTGAGCACTAAAAAAAAATGCGTCCCAAAACAATAATCCGCACGATTGTATATTAGCACCCGAAAGTTGCTCCACTCCTATAGCGATGTAAATACTCGCAAAAAATAAATTAGCTGCAAAATAAAATGCGAATATTAACCCTAAAAAATGCAACCAACTTATACCTATTAAATAATGATACAAACTAAATTGCTGGCTAAAAGGTACACCAACACGATTAACATTGGCTGTACCATTTTTATTAATGAGCCGTGCAGAATTTAATGCGCCAAAACCAGCATCATTCTCTTTTTTTCGTTTGTTATTTAGTAGTGTAGCACTTACTTTACCCATACCCACGGTACTTAGTTTTCTATTTCAATAACTAAATATTTACTTGCGTTCCAAAACTCTTCTTCGTCAGTAATATCAATACTTTCCACTTTTTTATCTTTTAATACAATAGTATAACTTGTAGATGGGTGTGTAGACAATACTTTGGCTTTTTTACAATTTAACACAATGTTTTTGGTATCTTTAATATTAACTTTAGTAAAGTATTTTTTATTAAAATTGGTAGCCAATTTTTTCGATTTTCCCAACCCAATAAAGCCACCCTCTTTGCTTATAACTCCATTGGCTTTTAATTCTTTACTTGTACCATAAGCGTAGTAAGCTGTTTGCAATTGGCTAGTAGTTTTACTTAAATTATCGCTTGTTTTATCTAAGTCTGCAGTTTTTTTGTCATATTGACCAAGCAAGTCTTTAAACGCTTCGTTTCCATTGGCTAATTGCTCTTGAAGTTTTGCTATTTGCTCGTCTTTAGCCTTTATATCATTGGTTAATCGTTCTACTAAGGTTTGTAACGCTGCGTTTTTAAAGTTAGCATTCTTAATTTTACCTTGCAATGCGGCTAATTTATCTTTATTTTTTCGCATCAATTCGTTTATAGAACTAATGTCTTGTAATATATGTTCCTTATTATCAGCAGCGCTTTCAGCATTGCCAGAGCGGCTTACAGTTATTATATTTTCCTTTTGTTTAATCTCATCAAGGTTACTTTGTATTTCGTTAAACGAACTCAAAAAATTACCTATTACACTATCTTTTTCTATAAGTGCGTTGGCTTGTTCTTTAGTCATATTTTCGGCTGTTAAGCGCGAATTATCTATTTTGCTATATTCATCGTCAGAATGTTGGTTACAAGCAGTCAATGCTGTGATTAAGGATGCCGAAAGTACTAAAATTGATTTTTTCATAGTTAAATTAAGTATTAATTTTTTTTGCAAAAGTAGTTTTTTACTTAGCATTACACTTATATTTATGTAAAATATGTTTATATATTTCAAAATACACCAAATATTCAATAATGTATACTATATTAGCAACCATAAATATAATTTTTTAATTATGAAAAAACATACATTTCTATTCATAGCATTTGCGAGTATTACTGCGTTTGCCAATGCTCAAAACCCAAATTTATTGTATATTAAAGGTGCCGAAATAACCATACAACCAGGAGCTTTTATTACAGTATTGGGCGAAGTAGTAAATACTGATAATACTGCCGCTAACATTGGTAAAATACATAATCAAGGTGACATTTATATATCTGAAAATTGGCGAAATAACTCCACAGGAAGTGCGCTAGACCCTAACGATGGCACGGTTACATTTACTCCAACAGTAACAATACCCTTTCATACCATTGATGGCACTACCGAAACTACATTTAACAATTTTGTGTTGGCTGGACTTCCAATGGTGTTAAACGTAAACACTACAGTTTCGGGTACTATAGGGCATTTAGATTTAGGTAGTTTGTTTTTAATGTTAAATAGTAAAACGTTAACAGTAACCAATAGTTCTCCTAACGGTTCTCCAACTCAGGCTATAGTTTATGTTGCAGGTGGGAGCATAATAAGCGAAACTGATTTTGCCACAGGGTATGGCAAAGTAAAATGGAACATAACATCATCAACATTAGGTACACAATTTATAGTTCCATTTAGCACAACACTTTTGAACGGATTAACTCCTGTGCCTGTAACTTTTCAACCAGCTGCAAATATTACAGACATCAACGGGCGAGTTACCTTTTCCACCTATCCTACTACAACTGCACCAGCAGTTAACAACCGACCATTGCCAAGTGGTGTGCTTAACTCAAATAGCCCTTGTGGCATGGAGTGGGCAAGCCGAACTAGCGACCGTTTTTATGTAATAAATGCTACTGGATACAGCGCAATACCTGCTTCGCAACTTACACTAGGTTATTTGGATAGCGAGTGGGATGCAACAAGTGGAAGTAGTAATTTAATAATTGAAAATAAGTTAAAAATAATGCGCTATGACACCAAGTGGAATGTACTTGGCGGAACTGCCAATACCGCTAGCAACGATGTTACACAAGGTAATATAACTAAATATGGTAATTTTTCCCTTACTAATTTTGACCCCATAAAAACTACATACAAAGATTCAACTATGGTAAGTTGCTTTGGTGGCAACAATGGCGAAATACAAGTAACCGTAACCAGTGGAAACAAACCTTATTCATTTAATTTTTTACCAATGCCTGGTGTTCAAATAGATAGCACTGCTAACGGTTTAAAAGCAGGCACCTACCACGTAATAGTTACTGATGCTGCGGGCTGCGACTCTACATTACGCAATATAGTTATTACACAACCTACAAAGCTAAGAATAGACTCTATAAACGGTACTAATCCTACATGTCCTTTAAATGCCGACGGTTTAGTAACATTTAAAGGATCTGGAGGAACTCCAAATGTTAACAGTCCTTTGTACACATTTGCCCCTACACCAAGCGCAGGTGTAACAGTATCTCCTAACGGTGCATTTGCAACACTTACGGGCTTGCCTTCAGGTAAAACAATAGTAGAAATAACTGACGCTAACGGTTGCAAAGCAGATACATCAGTATTATTGGTGGCACCACTACCTTTTAAAGCCACATTGGGTAATGATGTGGCAGTGTGCGAAGGTAATGAAGGACAAATATGGGTAGATATTGATCCTTTTCCACTAAACGGAAAGGGACCTTACACATACACTTGGGTAGAAGTACCTGGTCCATCACTAGTAGCGCAACACCCATCAAACTTAGAAACTGATACCCTAAATATTACACCGTTAACAACACAACAATATGGAGTTAATATAACAGATGCGTGTAACACTAACATACAATTATCGCCAATAACAATTACAGTAAACCCAATACCAGTGCCTGATTTTACTTCGCCATTAGCTTATGGTTGCGAAAGATTAAATGTAGAATTTAATAGTACTACAACTACGGTTGCTGCACCATCAACTATTACTAGTTGGTTATGGAATTTTGGAGATGGTTCATCATCAGTAGAACAAAACCCATCTCATTTATATACTGATAAAGGTGCTTATGATGTAACATTAACGGCAACTACATCAGAGGGCTGTTCTTCAACATTACCTTACGGTTCATTTGTAAATATTAATCCTAATCCTGTAGCTGCATTTACTTTCGATCCTAAAGAAACAAATATAACTGAGCCTAATGTAACGTTTGATAACAACTCTAGTAGTGATGTAATAGCTGTACAATGGAATTTTGGAGAAACTAGCGAAAAAATAACAAGTTTGGCCCCAAGCATACTAAATACCTACACTGATACTGGTGTATATATTGTTAGTTTAAAAGTTGTTAATCAATTTGCGTGTAGAGATTCAGTAACGCAAATTGTAAAAGTTAAACCAAGTTTTACATTTTTTATTCCTAATTCATTTACGCCTAATACAGATAATATTAATGAGGTGTTTTTTCCAAGAGGAAGTTACTATAAAAACTATATAATACGTATATATGACCGTTGGGGCGAAAAAATATTCTTAAGTGGAACATCAAACGAAGGTTGGGACGGTAAGTTAAATAATGGATTAGATGCACCAGTAGGTGTATATGTATATAAAATACAAGTTGAAGAAACAGCTGGAAAAGACCATTATTATTCTGGTACAGTTTCGCTTATTAGATAAAAACAAATATGAATAATATAATTTCTATTTCATTATTGGCTTTAGTAATTACTAGCAGTGCTCTAGCACAAGATATTATTAAAATTAAAAAAGGTCCCGATATAAAAGGTTTAGTAACAGATATGACCTATTTTTCAATAATATATAAATTATACGACAAACAAGATAGCGGAACATTTACACTCCAAAAAGCTGAAATAAGAAGCATTACCTTTGCTGACGGAAGGGTAGAGAGTTTTAATGACGCAATTAAAACCAAAGATACTATAGTAAACACCAAAACAGAAGATTTATACACACGTGATGCCACTTCAACTTACAGCAATAACGACCAAAATAATGTAAACAATAACTCAAACATTAGCGGTAATAATTACATTATGGACTGCAAAATGGCAAAGCTTGGCACTCACGATGCCGAAATATATTATACCAAAGGCCGAGAAGCAGCCATTGGTACTGGTACAACAGCAGTGTTATTAGGTCCTTTATTAGGTTTAGTACCCGCAATAGTAATAACAAAAAACCCGATAAGAGATAAAAACTTAGGCTACCCTAACCGTCAATTAATGAATAATGAAGCCTACAGCAAAGCTTATAGAGATACTGCGGAAAGAAAAAAACATAAACAAACATGGAAAGGTTATGCCGTTGGCTCGGGCGTGAGAGTTGGTCTAATTTTAGTTTATGTAATTGCTATTATTGCTATTATTATATAGTGAATTGAATCTACCATTTAAATATATAAAAAAAATGAAAAAAATAATTGTGTTAATAGTAAGTGCATTATGTATAAATGTAACTAATACGCAGGCTCAAACTGAAAATGCTTCTGCAGAAAAAAAAATATTGGTCTATTACCCATTTGACGGAGTAAATACTACCGAAGAAATAGCTTTGATAGACTCTGAAATAAAAAAAATGGTAAATGTAACTGATTCCAAAACCGAGTACAAAGCAGGTAAGACCAAAGCACAACTACAAGTGTGGGTAACTTACAAAGCCAATATGGGCGAGAATGAAGCTGTGTTTACTGCCGCAATGCTAAAAAAATTATTACTACAAAAAGGGTATAATCCGCACCAACCAAGAGAAATAAATATTACCAATAAATAAAAATACTCCGTTATATTTTACCAACCAAAAATATTCAACATTATAAAATAGTATACTTAAGAGCATGAAAAAAATAATTACGCTAATATTAGCTACAATAGTTGCACTAAGTAGCTACGCACAAGTAAACGATCAATGCAGTAATGCTACTACCCTAACAGTAAATACAAGCTGTACGCCTACTTCAGGTACAACAGTAGGTGCAACACCATCTACTACTATTATAGGTTGTGCAGGTAACGCTGATGATGATGTGTGGTACAAATTTACAGCTACCAACAGCGTTGCTACTATTAATGTACAAGGTGGAGTTGGTTTTGATGCTGTGGTAGAATTACTATCAGGAACTTGTGGTACATTTACTTCGCTTAATTGCGAGGACGCAAGTTTTTCAGGAGATTTAGAAACTGTTAATGCAGTAGGTTTAACCTCTGGAAAGGTTTATTATGTAAGAGTGCATGATTACTACACTAACAATACAGGTACGTTTACAATATGTGTTTCGGGACCTGCTAATACTACTATTCCTATTAATGACGCCGTGTGTAATGCTATACAACTACCCGCTGTAAATGCTGGCTGTAATTATTTACGTTTTACAACCACTAACGCTACCCCATCTACAGGCGCTGGTATTCCTACACCTACATCATGCAGTGGCGGTGGAGCACCTCAAATAGGAGGTTTTAATACATCAACTACAGGCGATGTATGGTTTAAAGTAACAGTGCCTGCTAATGGAAAATTAGCATTAAGTGGCGAAAATAATTATGGTTTAACCGATGCTGTAATGGCATTGTATAGCGGCAGTTGTACATCGCTTACGCAAATAGCTTGTAGCGATGAAACTTCGTTAGGAAGTGCTGTATTTCAAACGCCTACTATAAACCGAACAGGCTTAACACCAGGAGCAACATTGTATATTAGGTACTGGGGCTTTGGTGCAACCAAGGGTAATTTTGGTTTGTGCGTATCAAGTCCAGATAATGACGTGTGTTCATCAGCATTGGATTTATGCGACTTAGATGGATACAGTGGAAGCACTAGTTTTGCATATACAGTAGATAGACCTTGTAATATGGCAGGAAACTGCGAAGACCCAGCTAACGGTTTTACTGCCGACCCAGGTGTAAACCATGGTGGTCCGTTTGGGCAAGCACCTTCGTTTGCAGGAGGAGTTGGTAATGCAGGCAATACCGTAGGCTTAAATAATAATTCGTGGATAAAATTTAAAGCCGATGCAACCACTGCCACATTAAATGTAAACATTGGTGATTGTTGGAGAGATACCAAAGGTTTATCAAGTGGTTGCCAAATGCAAATATTTAGTACTACTGGTTCTTGCTGTGGTTTTACTGCGGTGTCTGATTTTAAACAAGACAAAACATCATTTACCATTCAGGCCAAAGGTTTAACTGCGGGTAACTCCTATTATTTAATGATTGATGGTTATGCTAATGATATTTGTAACTATACCATAACCGCAATTTCGGGAGTTAATGTGGGTAATATTAATAGTACAAAAGACACTATTTGTATAGGGAATGCTGTTACGCTTAATGCGCCTGCTGGAGGCACAAGCTATACGTGGTCTCCAGGTTTTCAAAACACACCAAGTATAACGGTTTCACCAAATGCCACTAGTACATACACGGTATCAATAGCAGGATATTGCGGTAAAAAACAAACGCGAAGCAAAACAATAGTTGTAAACCCTTTGCCTACCCCAAATATTTCACCAAATTCAACAGTAGGCTGCAAAGGAGGTGCTAGCACGTACACTGTAACTGCTAGTAGTGGTAGCAGTTATGCTTGGACGGTAGCAGGTGGTACAATAGCTAGCGGACAAGGTACTAACACACTAACAGTTACGTGGGGGGTTGGTGCTACCGGAAGCGTGAAAATTACACAAACTACTAAGTCGTGCGAGGGCAAAGATTCATTAATGAACATTAGTTTAACCAACGCTCCAACTAATAATTTTAGTTACGTAAGCCCCGTTTGCGCTGGTTCGCCAATATTGTTATACCCAACAATTCCTGCAGGCTCTGCCGCAGCATCGGGCACATTTACATCAACACCGGGTTTAGTAATGACATCGGGTAACGGTATTATTGGTACAACACTTTCAACCGCAGGCACATATACTGTTACCAACACAGTTCCTGCAAGCGGAGGTTGCCCTACGGTATCATCTATAGCCACTGTAACCATTAACCCCAAACCAATTGTAAAAATAACTACTGCAGATACCATTATATGTGCCAATGATACTGGTATATTTAAAATAACCAATACAGCATCAACCATAGTATGGACTGTAAATGGTGGTATTATAAGTACAGGAGGAGCAACCAAAACTATGCAAGCTATTTTTGGAAGTACGTCTCCTGCTAAAGTGTTGGTGCAAGTAACTAACTCGTTTGGCTGTAAAAATAAAGACTCGGTTACGGTTAAAATAAATTCGTTACCAACTAAAATAGTTCCTATTATAACTGCTGACGACACACTTTGCTCTGGCGAAACGGTAACTATAAATGCTACGCCACAAGCAGGTGTTACATCAACAATATATGGTGTAGGTACTGGCGGAACGGCTTTTGGTACATTGCCTTACACGAGTCCTATATTAAATTCATCAATTAGCTATTATATTGAAACCAAAAATACAGCGGGCTGTTTTGCTAATAATGGTAGAGATACAGTGCGCATAAGTGTTAATCCTCGCCCTGCTCCACCCATACTTAACACAATGCCTAATGATAGTATTTGTTTTGGACTGGTAGCTACCATAAAAGCGGTTAAAATAGCTGGTGTTATGACTAACGTATATGCTTCATTAACTGGAGGCTCGCCACTAGGTACACTTAACTATATAACGCAGCCTATTACTGCTACTACTACTTATTATTTTGCTACGGTAGATACACTTACTGGTTGTACCGCTAACAATGTAAGAGGAAGCTTAACTATAGTTGTACTTCCTAGACCTGTAAAAGCTACTATAAATTATATGCCTAATGATAGTATATGCTTGCACGATAGTACGTTACTAAAAGCTACTTCCGCAGGTAACACCATTAATTGGTATACTACAGCAACTAATTTACTAAGTATAGGTAAAGATAGTGCAAAGGTAAGCCCAAGTTTAACACAATATTATTATGTTGAAGTTAAAAATACGTTGGGTTGTAAAGCTGCTGAGAAAAGAGATTCGGTATTAGTAACCGTACTGCCATTACCGCAAACTCCACAACTTAATGGCAATTATAATGAAATATGTGAAGGCGACTCAATAGTGCTAAGTGCTTATACCGTGCCCACCACAGCTACCATATACTGGTTAAGTGGTCCACGTTGGGAAAGTGTAATAGCCACAGGTCCTGATTTTACTAGCCCTAATATAATTACTAATACTACCTACTACATGGCAAGTGTAAGCTTACAAGGGTGCAAAAGCAATGGTGCATTTACAATAGTGCCAGTAGTAGTAAAACCCTTACCACATGTTACTATTGAGTCTAATATGCCAAACAATACAGTATATGAGGGGCAAGTTATTAGCTTTAGCGCACAACCAAGCACTTACGACATGTACAAATGGTATATACAAAACATCAAAAAAACAGAGGGTAATAATTTGTTTGAAACACAAGACCTTAAAGATAATGATACCGTAAAAGTATTGGTAACCCAAAATGGTTGCCCTAACTGGAGCGATAATACCTTAAAAATAAAAGTATTGCCAATAAGCAACGCATTTACACCTAATAACGACGGCAAAAATGATGTGTTTTTGAAAGGTTTAGATATGAATATATTTAACCGTTGGGGACAATTATTGTACACAGGTAACGATGGTTGGGACGGTAAATACAAGGGTAATGCGGTATCAGCGGGTACTTACTACTATATAATTAAAATTAAAAAATTAAACTCTGATGAAGTTATTGAAAAAAGCGGAGCGGTAACAGTGGTGCTGGATTAGTAAATAACAAAAGAATTTGCTTTTATCAGGATATGAATTTTAAAACCTAGATGGTAGCATGTTATGATGTTAAAAATAATACAAAAAAACTTTTGTAAATTATACCCAAAATGAAAACACTAATATCAACTCAATCAAAATTTATAAGTTATATAATTCAATGTACACTGGCGTTACTGCTAAGCACATCTGCCCAAGCACAAAATATAGGTATAAACACGCTCACGGCCGATGCGTCGTCTATACTTGATATTACGCATACTACACGTGGCTTGCTTATACCACGTATACCACTTACCAGCGCAAATGATATTACTACTATAGTAATGCCAGCATTAAGTCTATTAATATTTAATACCGCTACAGCAGGCATAATTCCTAATAATGTAAAACCAGGTTATTATTACTTTAATGGTACAAAATGGGTAGGTATAGGCACAGGTGTTGCGTGGGACTTAATGGGTAACTTAGGTACAACAGCAGGCACAAACTTTATAGGGACTATTGACGCACAAGATTTAGTTTTTAAAACTAATAGTCTGGAAAACATGCGCATACTAAATAGTAACGGTAATGTAGGCATAGGCACCAATAGTCCATTGGTTAACTTAGATGTTTTAAGCAGTGGAAACACAAATATAAATGTTACCAGCGATGGTAATTTTTCTATTTTATCGGCTACAAGTTATAGCACAATAGGCTCGCCTTATTTTATAGGTTTGTTAGCACAAGGTACTAAATTAACCCCTACTTATCCTACAACAGGTAAAATTCTTACCTATTTTGCTGGTAGAGATGCCATAGACGGACGATTAGGTAGTGCTTATGGCGGTGGACAAATTAGAATTGTAACTGATGAAAATTTTACTTCCGTTGATAAAGGTACGTTTATGGATTTTAGTACTACACAAAGAGGTACTAATTTACCTGTAGAACGAGTTACAATTACAAGTAATGGAAACGTTGGTATTGGTACGGCATTTCCTGCAAACTTATTATCTAACATTCCAGCAAGTAGTACATATGCAAACGTAAGTTCAGAAAACACAGGTCAGCAAGCTGGTAAATCGTTATCGTGGTATAATGATATTTCAGGATTTTCGGCTGCGTTTATTAATACTGGAATATTAAATGGATCAAACGGAGTACAAATACGTACTGCTGGAAATTCGGCTAGTCAAAAAATATTGGCTTTGGGTACAGGAGTTTCATCTATTCCAAATGCTAATACCGAAATAATGACAGTGTTAGGTAATGGAAACGTTGGTATAGGTACAACAACTCCAGCTACCAAATTACACCTATTAGATGGGCAAATTACACAA
>JACMRI010000100.1 GCA_014376525.1 Bacteroidia bacterium
ATTCAATGGCTAATTTACTTTATTTGAATGGTATCAAGTTATCCCTAATTAGGTTGCTCTCCAGCAGAGCCTAAAGCCGTTTTACTCGATAAGACAAAGATAAATTACAATCTAATTTACTAAGTATTTATATAAAATAAATACCACCAGAAATGTCCACTTGAACTAAACGTATATAAAAAAACACCAGAAATGTCTATTACACCTAAAATTTAATATGTAATAGACTTGATTGCTAATATTAGTTTAAATACAGCCAACATGAATGGAAAGTTTTAACAAATTATTTACAATTAATATTAAACATAAAACTAGGTGTAAACTTAATTACACCTCGTTTTAGTACTGTTATATTTCTACTATTATTTAGTAACGGTAAGCATCAGCTTTATAAGGTCCTTGCGGAGTTACACCTATGTATTTGGCTTGCAAGTCAGTAAGGGTATCTAACTCCACACCAATTTTGGCAAGGTGTAAATAAGCTACTTTTTCGTCCAAATGCTTAGGTAATACATACACTTGGTTTTCGTATTTACCGTGGTTCATCCATAACTCTAATTGAGCCAATGTTTGGTTGGTAAATGAGTTACTCATTACAAACGACGGGTGACCTGTAGCGCAACCTAAGTTTACTAAACGACCTTCGGCTAGTATTATTAAGTCTTTACCGTCAATAGTGTACATGTCTACTTGTGGTTTAATAACGTCTTTGGTAGAACCGTAAGTCTTGTTTAACCAAGCCATATCTATTTCGTTATCAAAGTGCCCTATGTTACATACAATAGTTTTATCTTTCATCAAACGGAAATGTTTCTCGCTTATAATGTTTACGTTACCTGTTGCAGTTACCACTATGTTAGCTTCTTTTACAGCGTCAATCATTTTTTTAACTTCGTAACCGTCCATTGCAGCTTGTAATGCGCATATTGGGTCAATTTCGGTAACTATTACACGGCAACCTGCGCTACGTAATGAATCTGCCGAACCTTTTCCAACATCGCCGTAACCACCTACTACAGCTACTTTGCCAGCCATCATAATATCAGTTGCACGACGTATTGCATCAACTAATGATTCTTTACAACCGTATTTGTTATCAAATTTAGATTTAGTAACAGAGTCGTTAATGTTTATAGCAGGAATTAACAATGTACCGTTTTTAACACGTTCGTGTAAGCGATGAACACCTGTTGTAGTTTCTTCGCTTAATCCACGAATACCAGATACTAATTCAGGGAAACGGTCAAGCACCATATTGGTTAAATCTCCACCGTCATCTAATATCATATTTAGAGGTAAGCCATCTTTAAAAGCATGTATTGTTTGTTCTATACACCAGTCAAATTCTTCTTCGTTTAAGCCTTTCCAAGCAAATACTGGAATGTTTGCAGAGGCTATTGCGGCCGCTGCGTGGTCTTGTGTAGAGAATATATTACATGAACTCCAAGATACTTCGGCTCCTAACGCTGTTAATGTTTCTATTAACACAGCAGTTTGAATAGTCATGTGTAAGCAACCTGCAATACGTGCACCTGCTAATGGTTGGCTTGCACCATACTCCTCGCGAAGACTCATTAATCCTGGCATTTCGGCTTCTGCTAATGTCATTTCTTTACGACCCCATGCTGCTAACGAAATGTCTTTTACTTTGTAAGGTAACGTTGTAGTTTCCATCTTTGTTTGTTTTTTTATTATTTATAATTAATTATTGTTTAATTTTTTTTTAATGGTACAAAAGTACAAAATATATTAGTTGGTTGTACACTCGTTTTTAATTTCATTTTTATGCTTCATGTATTCAAATCCACTAACATTCATTAGTAGTAAAAGCATACCATAAAACATATCTTCAAAAGGTATGGTGTACATACGTATGCCAAGGTTGTGTGCAGGATTGTAATGCACTATCATTCTATTAAAAAAACCACCTGTAAGCACTCCGTTGGATAAAAAAAACGGAATAAGTATAAATGTAAATACTAAATAGAAGTTGGGTAAATAGTTTACTTTTTTATACAATAGGTAAATTAGTAATATGGCTAATAATATAAATGTGACTGATGTGTATAAACGGTGTAAATTAGCAAAACCAATCACCAACAAAAAAAAAATAAGTGCAATGGTAAAATAATTAAATTGTGTTTTGTATTTATTTATACTAAAGTACTTCGTGTAACAATGGTAACTAAATACAGTTGCGTAAGGTATAAAAATAAAAAACAAACACTCTTCCAAGGGCATATTTACCAAAGTGATACCACAGGTATATTCACTGGAAAAATCCCATACATTAATGTGAGTAAACAAGCTATCCCACACCAAAAAAAATAAGGCTACAGTACCACATGGCAAAATAAAGTTACTCCACTCTTTAATAAAGGGTAAACGAGTATGAAACGAAAGTAAAAATGGAAAAATAATACAAAAAAAATCTACCCACAGGTAAGTATAATGCGGTGCAAACATTTATTTGACTGATTTAGGTTGTTGTATTTCTTCTTTAAAGTACTTAAACGGTACTAGCAACATTCCATAGCATTCGCCATGCTCTTCACCCAAATGTTTATGGTGCATTGTGTGCGCACGACGTATTGCTCTAAAATAAAAATTATTAGTATTTCGCAACCACTTTACGCGTTGATGAATAAAAATATCGTGCACAAAAAAATAAGCTATGCCATATATTAAAATGCCCAAGCCTATGTAAAACAAGAAACTAAAAAAAGTTCCTAAACCAAAAAAAAGTGTTGCAGGTACCGCAAATATTATAAAAAAATAATCGTTCTTTTCTAAAAAATAGCTTGGGTTTTTCTTGTGATGATCTTCGTGCAACGAACATAAAAAACCGTGCATTATGTACTTGTGCGCATTACACACTATGGCTTCCATTACAAAAAATGTGACAATGGTAATAAAAATATTAAGGATCATTTTTAAATAAATTTAAGTGTATTAATAATTTAATTTAAAGTGCAAATATTTGAGCGTAATAAGTACTGAAACATATTTTAAACCATTCGGTAAACAGCTCTGGTGTGGTATTTATTTCGTAAGTTAAATTATCTAACGATACATAGCGCCAATTACTAACTTCGGCACGGTTTATTGCTGGTAAAACATTAGTTGTGCCCACAAATACATAATCTAACTCGTGTTCTATCAATTTGTTTTCAAGGGTTGCATTATACACAAAATTAAATTTGTAATGCAATTCGCACTGCATTCCCATTTCTTCCATAAGCCTTCGGTTTGCTGCATCTTGAGGCAATTCGTTAGGGCGTGGGTGCGAACAACAGGTGTTTGACCACAAGTTTGCCGAATGATATTTATCAGCAGCACGTTGTTGTAGCAATAATTCTTTTTTATCATTAAACACAAATATAGACAAAGCACGATGTAGTAGCCCAAGCTTATGTGCTTTTAACTTTTCCATTACTCCTAATTCGTTATCGCGTTCATCAACTAATATAACTTCTTCCATAGCTTAGTTATTATTCATTCAAATGTTTTAGTATAGTTTTGTACAAATGTGTTTCGGTGTTTTTAAGTAGTTCTTGTTGCTTTAAATAAGCTGTTAATTTTTGTCTATCTTCTACTTTATTACTATTATAATTAAGCATTGATGGAGATTTACGCTGTGTTATAAATCTAAAAAAAATTAATTCAATGTTATTGGGTTCTTGTTGTATTGCTTCCTCTAACAATACTTTTCCTTTGTTGAAGTAACTTAATTTAGTAAACGGATTTAAGCTATGCTTGCATACCATAATATAACTCATGGCTTTGTAACCTTTGGTAATAGATGTGTTGCAATTTGTTTTATCCATATAATTATAAAACTCTGTAGCCTTACCGTTATCGTTTTGTGCAGCTGCACATAGTGTACGCATGGTTTGTAATGCGCTTATTTCATCAGTATTATTCATGTTAAAAGTAAGTATTAGTGTTATGATTATAATTAAAATTGATTGCATTTTATGAGCTATGTGTGTTTATATTCCTATTGTTTTAACACGTAAATACGTAGTTGCAAGTAACGCTATTTTATGCGCATTAGAAACTCTAACACGTGTATTTAGAATTTGGTGCGGAGGTAATGCTTTTATTTTTTTAAATAGTTGCAGGTAATAGGTATATGCAATATACACTCCAAACTTAGCGTCGGTTGGCAATAGTTTTATACCTGCTAAACCATCATTAAAATCTTGTGCTATTTCGTTTTCAATTTTTTGTTTTAACTCTTGTGTAAGAATTTGCTGTTGCAATTGCGGAAAATACTGACGCCCTAATGTGTGGGTATCGTCTTTTAAATCTCGCAAGAAGTTTATTTTCTGAAAAGCAGCCCCCAGCTTCATTGCCAAAGGTTTTAATGATTCGTATTGATGTTTGTTATTGTCAGTAAATACATACAAACACATTAAACCCACTACCTCTGCCGAGCCTAGTATGTAAGTGTTGTATGAGTCTTCGGTGTGGGTTTCTTGGCTTAAATCGGTTTCCATGCTTTGTAAAAAACAGGCTATTAATTCGTGGTCTATTTTATATTTATTAACTACTTCTTGAAAACTATTAAGTATGGGATTCAGGCTTATATTACGTTCAATAGCTAAATAGGTATCTCGCTTGAATTCTGTAAATAATTCTTGTTTATTGTAAGCATGAAACGTGTCCACAATTTCGTCGGCAAAGCGCACAAAACCATAAATACTATATATTGGTGCATGAAACTGACGACCCAAACAATTAATACCCAACGAAAAACTGGTACTATATGCCTTAGTGGTTAGCTTGCTGCATTGCTGCGATACATCATCAAATAATTGTTTCATATTCTGTTTTGCAATTCTATTGTTTTATCATACTTTTTATTAATTCTTTAGCTGCTATTTGCCCTGATATTAATGACGGTGGTACACCTGGACCTGGTACGGTAAGTTGCCCAGTGTAAAACATGTTTTTTATTTTTTTGTTACGCATTGATGGTTTTAAAGGTCCAGTTTGAGCCAATGTATTTGCAAGCCCGTAAGCATTACCCTTGTAGCTATTATACTCTTGCACAAAATCTTGTACACAAAAAGATTTGTTATACACCACATGCTCCGCAATAGCCTCACCACATATATGTTCCATACGTTTCATTACCATTGCATAATATTTTTGACGTATAGCCTCAGTGTCTTCCAAATTAGTAGCAATGGGTATAAGTATAAACAAATTTTCCATGCCTTTTGGCGCAACGCTATCATCAGTTTTGGATGGGCAACACACGTAAAAAAGTGGATTAGTAGGCCACTTAGGGTTTTCGTATATTTCTACGGCATGCTCGTTAAGCGATGTATCAAAAAATAAGTTGTGATGTATTAAGTTTTTTATTTTTTTGTTTACTCCCAAATAAAAAATAAGACTTGAGGGTGCAAAAGTTTTTTTAGTCCAATACTCCGCACTGTAATTACGGTAAGAAGCAGGTAATAATTGTTGCTCTACGTGGTTATAATCTGCACTAGCTATAAGTCCATCGGCTACAAATTTTCCTTTGCTTGTAGTTAATGCGTGTACATTGTTATTGTTTATTTCTATCTGTGTAACGTTGCAATTAGTTTCAAACTTTACACCCAACTCAGTAGCTAAAGTTACCATAGCATTTATTATTTGCACCATACCACCCTGTGGGTACCATGTGCCTTGTGCTATTGCTGAATAATTCATTAAACTATATAATGCCGGTATATTGTTGGGCATTGCTCCTAAAAACAATACTGGAAATTCCATGAGGGCAATAAGGCGTTCATTTTTAAAAAAACTACGTACGTATTTACTCATAGGTTTAAGCATGTGTAAATTAGCCAAACCCTTTACCACATCTTTATTGGCATACTCTAGCCAAGAATACGAGGGCTTGTACACAAATTGTTGCATACCAACTTTATATTTAAATTCCGATTCTTTTAAAAATGTTTTTAACCTTGTTGAACTGCCCGTTTCTATATTTTCAAACATGGTGTAAATGTCATCTAATTTTGCGGGCAATGGCACTGCATCATTTTTACCAAACAACATTTGAAACCCAGGATTGAGTTGCTCTAAATTGTAATAATTGCTCGAAGATTTTCCGAAAGCACTAAAAAAAGATTCAAATACATCGGGCATCCAATACCAACTTGGTCCCATATCAAACGCAAAACCCTCGGCAGTAAAGGAACGTGCACGACCTCCAAGCGTATCGTTTTTTTCAAAAACGGTAACGTCATTACCTGCTTTAGCCAAAAAACATGCTGCTGCCAAGCCCGAAAATCCACTTCCTATTATAGCTACTTTCTTCAATGTTTTTTTGCTTTATATTTATACAAATGTATATGTTTTGTTTAAACTAAATAAATAAGATTTAAACAAAATAGGTTTTTAAAATGTTAAATATTGATTGATATACGTTGCCAAGTTTTATTGTAGATTTGTAAAATCACTTTAAATAAATATACTAATTAAAACAATATAACTGATTAAAACAAATTGATTTTTGAAGTCGCAAATTATTGACTTAAAAAAAGAAGATATTTCAATAACTAATTGTTAGCAAATTGCGACCGCCCAACAAATTAAAAAAACACTGAAATACCAATTTGGTATTTTTAAATACCTAAATACCACTTTACACTAAACTACAATAACCAACAACTAAAAAAACTAAATAACCACAAACCCCAATGACAGCAGACTTAATAGCAGCAGCAATACGCGACGTGCCTAATTTTCCTAAAGAGGGAATATTGTTTAAAGACATAACTCCCATTTTTGCACAACCTAAGTTATGTACGCTCATAACCGAAGAACTTGTAAAGCATTGCAAAGCACTAAAAATAGACGCGATAGTAGGTGTAGAAAGCCGTGGTTTCTTCTTTGGCTTTCATTTGGCGCAAGCTTTACAAGTACCTTTTGTGCCTATACGCAAAGCGGGAAAGTTACCATACCATGCCGTAAGCGAAGAGTATGCACTGGAGTACGGTACTGCCAAAATAGAAATGCACATTGACGCAATTACTACAGGGCAAAACGTACTTATACACGACGACCTACTGGCCACAGGTGGAACAGCCGCCGCTGCCGCTCGCCTTGTAAAGCGCCAAGGAGGTAATATTAGCGCATTTGCATTTTTGGTTGAACTTAGTTTTCTTAATGGTGCAGAAGTTATTACTCACGAATGCGATAATATTATTAGTTTGGTAAAATATTAAGTATGTGCAGCGTTCAGACGGACCCTCAAAAAAATAATTAACAATATTAAATACGTTTAAAATAAACAACATCTAAAAATAAAACACAACATTATGGGTAAATTTATAAAATACACAGCAGTAGGTATATTAGTATTAATAGGCGGACTTATAGCAGTTCCGTTTTTATTTAAAGACAAACTAATACAGTTAGCTAAAAACGAAGCTAACAAGCAAATAAACGGTAAGCTAAATTGGAGAAGCGTAAACGTAACAATTATAAAATCGTTTCCTAAATTAGGATTTGAACTTAATGATTTTACGTTAATTGGCGTAAACGAATTTGCTACCGACACGCTAATATCATTATCTAAACTACAAGTTAACTTGGATATAATGAGTGTAATAAAAGGTGAGCAAATGCGCGTACACAGCATAGTGCTCAATAAACCCCGAATAAATGTTATCATACTTAAAAACGGTAAAGCTAATTACGATATTACTAAACCTGATTCATCTAAAACGGTTGCCGAAAAATCAGAACCTGCAAAGTTTAAAATGGCGTTGCAAAAATTTGAAATTGTTGATGGATACATTAACTATAACGATATGCAAGGCAATATGTTAGCTGTTATAAACGACCTCGACCACCAACTTACTGGCGATTTTACGCAAGATGTATTTGATATTGTATCTACTACCGAAATAGCCCAACTAACCTACCAAATGGGCGGTGTAAACTATTTGAGCGGAGCCAAATTTGGTACTAATTTTAACGCAAATATCGATATTAAGCAAAGCAAATACACATTTACACAAAATGAATTTAGGTTAAATGCTTTGGTATTTGGGCTTGATGGTTTTATGACTATGCCTACCGAAAGCATAACTATGGATTTGAAATTTAATAGTAAAAAAGCAACGTTTAAAGAGTTTTTGAGCCTTGTGCCAGGCATCTACACCAAAGATTTTGATAAAGTAAAAACAAGCGGAAGCTTAGCATTTAATGGCTACGCCAAAGGTACGTACAATGATATACTAAAACAAATGCCAGCCTTTGCGTTGGATCTTACGGTAAAGAATGGTTACTTTAAATATCCATCGTTACCTAAAGATGTTAAAAATATAAATATTGATGTGCATATTAAAAATCCTAATGGCGTACCCGATAATACTGTTATTGATGTAAAACAATTTCATGTAGAAATGGCTGGTAATCCAGTAGATTTACGTATGTTAGTAAGTAGTCCTGTTAGCGACCCAACTATTGATGGTAGCATAAAAGGCAAAATAGTATTGGCATCGGTAAAAGATTTTATACCGCTAGATAGCACTAAACTTACAGGCACTATAGTTGCCGATGTTACTATGAAAGGTAGCAAAAGTATGATTGATAAAAAACAGTATGAAGCATTTAAAGCCGCTGGTAATATGAGCATTAGCGACATGAAATACGAAAGTAAAAGTTTAACTTATGTAGTAAACATCAAAAAATGCGATTTTAAATTTAACCCTAAAACGATAGATTTAACTGCCTTTGATGCAATGCTAGGCGAAAACGATATACAAGGCACTGGACAGTTAAATAACTTTTTAGGCTATGCTCTAAAAGATGATTTATTACAAGGCACGTTTAACGCCACTAGTACACTTATGAACATAAACCAATTTATGGAAGAGCCCACAACTACAGCAGGAAAGACTGTTGTAGAGGAAAAACCAATGACAGTAATACCGGTACCTACTAATTTGGATTTTACATTAATCACTAATTTTAAAACTGTATTGTATGATAAAATGACCATGCAAAACGTAAAAGGAATAATAGTAATAAAAGATGCTATTGTTACCTTAAAAGACATAGCCATGAATACGTTGGACGGAACATTAAAACTAAATGGTACATACAACACGCAAGACCTACGTAACCCTAAAGTAACTATGGACTTGGATGTGCAAAATTTTGATTTGCCTAAAACATTTGCCACATTTAATACAGTACAAAAACTAGTGCCTGCTGCTAAATACGCTACTGGAAAGGTAAGTACTATATTAAAATTTAATACTGTTTTAAAACAAGATATGACGCCCGACCTTAATTCGCTTACTGGTAACGGACAACTTAAAACTACTGATGTAATAGTAAGCGGAACGCCTACGCTAGTTAAAATTGCCGATGCCTTAAAACAAGAATCGTTTAAAAAATTGGCCGTGGGTAACACTAACCTGACTTACGAATTTGCCGATGGGCGAGTGATAATAAAACCGTTTGATGTAATAAATAAGGATAGTAAAATAAACATAAAAGGCGAACAGTTTTTTGACCAACGTGTTGCCTACACTATACATTTTGATATGCCTCGAGCAGATTTAGGTAGTGCCGCTAATGGAGTTATAAATGGTTTTATAAGCCAAGCTAACAGTAAAGGTGCGAACGTAAGTATGAGCGAACGTATTACGTTTGATGCGCTTATAGGAGGTACATTTACCAATCCTACCGTAAAAACAGGTTTGAAAGATGCTGCCAAAGGTGCTGTTACTAAGCTAATAGACGATGCTAAAGAAAAAGCTAAAGCCGAATTAGAAAAACAAAAGGCAATTTTGGAAGCTAAAGCACGCGAAGAAGCAGACAAACTAAAAGCGCAAGGACAACAAAAATTAGACGAAGAAAAAGCAAAACTTAAAGCCCAAGCCGATGCCGAAAAAGCAAAACTTGAAGCAGATGCTAAAGCAGAAGCAGACCGCCTAAAAAAAGAAGCGGCAGACAAAGCTAAAAACACTGTAAAAGGTTTGTTTGGACCTAAGTAATTTTTTAAATAATAATACAAACTAAATACACAACTGAGTGAGATAATTGATTTTAATTATTTCTAATATCTAGTGGTAAAGTGTATAATAATGGCACTAAATAAATTATTAAACAATAGTCCAAAAATAAACATATTAAAAAATAACTATTGGTAAAATAAAAATAGAGTGTTGCAAAAATCAATGCTTTGAATTCACGACTTGAAATAAGGTCTTTTTATAGCCTTACTATTATTTTCTTTACAAAAAAGAAAATAATAGTAAGGCTATACATTTAATTTGCAAAAACTACTCATCAGTATTGTACTGACTTATTTACAAAACAAGTCAAAATGAGGAGATTACGCAAGATATTACATACCAATCATTGATTAAAGTGTTGTAAAACGTTACTTAGTACAATACTAATAAGGGTAAATTATTTACTTGGTTTATAAACATTACACGCAACACGGCATTACATATATTAAAATTTAAAGAATTAAAATACGCCGCCAAAAACTAATTCTATGATACTATCGTATATGTTGATGATTGATTTTTTCTGAGGTGCAAAATAGTAATAGGATTAAAAAAGTTTATAAAACAATTTACTCAAAAGTAAAAGCCATTTATAGTTTTAATGTACTTTAAGGAATATATGTAAGCAGAAATAGCATTATATACATTGGTGCCAATAGGTACATTAAAAACAAAATAGAGAGCAGTAATAAATTAAGTAAAAACATTTTACTAAAATATAAAATAGTAATTATAGCAAAGTGGTTACCAAAGCATACATACAATCTGGAATACTTGAACTTTATGTGTTAAATCAAATTTCTGCACAAGAAATGTTGGATGTTGAATTAATGCGTGCCACTTACCCAACAATTAATGATGAAATAATAGCCATTGAGAAAACTATGGAGCAACTTGCTTTAAGCAACCAAAAAACACCTCCTACATTTATAAAAGATAAAATATTAGCTCAACTAAACACTGTTCCAATACAAAGTTTTGTAACAAATACTCCAGTTAATAACACAAAGAAATTTCCAAATTATTTAGCTTACGCAGCAAGTATAATAGTTATTGTGGGTTTACTATCAATTATTTATTTACTTAACAAGTATAATTTATAGCATCAGCAATTAATTAAATTACAATCGCACAACTTAAAAAAAAATATAATAATCTACACGCTAAAAATGAGTTAACAGTACTTGAGTTATTATTAGTCAAAGATATAGCAGTAAAAACAGTACATTTATCTACCATAGACTCCGTAAAAAAAATAACTCCAGCTACTATTTACTGGAATACCACTTCTAAAGAAGTATATTTAAGTTGGAATAATATACACAAATTACCCACAGATAAGCAATATCAATTATGTGCTATTGTAAATGGTAAGCCTATTAATATTGGAGTATTTGATTTAGTTACGTCATTACAAAAGATGCAATTAACAGCTAATGATGCTTCCGCATTTGCAATAACCGTAGAACAAAAAGGAGGTTCTTTGTCTTCTACACTAACCGCAATGATGGTTATGAATAAACTATAAAAAATAAAATTATTTTCTTGCATAAGAAACAATACTATTGCTACTCAAATATTGTGTTTAAGAAATTTACATAAGGATTTGCTATTTCAAAATCGGCAACTGCATTAATACTTAGTTTACCACTAAGCATTTGTGTATTAGTATAAGGTGTTGAAACTTCAAAACTTTTTAGTTTTAAATATTCGGCAAATACATTATCAACTTCAAAACCCTTGGGAATATTTTTTAGTGAATCGTTATTGGTAATTGTGCCAAAAGTTTTATTAAACTTTTTATCGTTTAAAATACTCAACAATTGTGCACCATTATAATCTATTTCTTGGCGTATTTTTTTTAGTATATCAGGCATAGGCATATAGTTACCAGCAGCTATAAAACTATTATTATTTTCAATATGAAGATAATAACCCGCCATCATATCTTTTTTTGCACCTGCGCTAAACCATGCGCCCATAGTAGTTTTGTAAGGATTTTTGTTTTTAGAAAAACGTACGTCTCTGTTTATTCTAAATATACAGTTTTTGGGAGCGAGATAACCTATACGTGCATCAAGTACAGTTAATTTAGTTATCATTTCTTCGATAGTGGTTACCAATTCGGCCCGCACATCATCGTATAGTTTTCGATTTTCATCAAACCATACTTTGTTGTTGTTTTGCCCAAGTTTGGTCAAAAATTCAAATGTTTTGGGATGCAGCATTTGTAATTAAATTAAAAAAGTATTATTGCCTTTATCATCTTTAAATACTGAATATACTGCACTAACAGCATCAATATTTAGCTTGCCATATATGTGCGGAAAATTTTCTCCAACACTATCTGCCATTTCGTATTTGATTTCGGTAGTGCATTTAGCAAGGTTAATTGCCAGTATAACTAAATTAGTTTGTGTGGAATAATAACGTTGAAGTGTTGCCTGCGTTTGTTCCAACTTAGATGCATGTATGAAGCCTTCATAAACTAAACTATCGTGTGTGTATGTGCCTATAATTAATGCTTGTTGCCAAGCTTGCAATGTGGTTATGTGGTATATCATTATGCGTTGAGTATTGCTTGTAAACTGGCTGGCGAATAATTTATAGATTTTAATGTTTTATCATCCCCCTCTCTGTACACTACAAATTTATCATCAATAGATTTGTAATAGGCTTTAGTACCGTCTTTGGCTACATAGTATGCTATTGTTGCTATAGCATCAGCTTCGGTGGTGCAGGCTTTGCTCATGTTACTACGTTGCACTTCGTTAAATAAAGTTACAAATTTATCTCCCATACCAAATTCTAAAACTGCGCCACTAAGTACGTACTGTAAGTCGCACAACGCATCGGCTATCTCTACCAAATCATTATTTGCTATAGCATCTTTTAGTTCTTTCAATTCTTCCTCCAATAAAGATACGCGCAGCTCACATCGTGTAATACTAGGTAATTGAGGTGTTGCAAGTATTGGCGCTTTAAATGTTGTATGAAATTCGGCTACTTGATTAAGGGCATCTAGTTGTTGCATATTGGTAATATTAAATAAGTATTGTTTTACAAATATAGTAAAAGTGCAATTAATTTTAATTTTAGATACCAACACTTTTTTTAAATTTAATCAATATCAATCTCTTAAAAATGTTAATAAACGTGTTTACAAACCAACCATTTCAGTACCATAAACCGCTTTATTTTTAATGAAATTTACAACTATGACATTTATAAAAACAACATTATTATTTTGCACCATTGCTATATTGTTTGGTTGCACTACTTCTACCAAACAAGCCGAAACTCGTACCGTATTTAAGTACAACGAAAGTTCGGGCATTAACTCCTTAGACCCTGCATTTGCCAAAGACCAATCTACCACTTGGGCTACTAACCAACTGTACAATGGATTAGTGCAAATGAACAATAAACTAGAGGTTAAACCATGTATAGCAAAGCGATGGACGGTAAGTGCCGACGGACTTAAGTACACATTTACGTTGCGCAACGATGTATATTTTCACAACCACGAATTATTCCCTAACAGCAAAGGTCGAAAGGTAATAGCAAGCGATTTTGTAAATAGTTTTTTTAGAATAATAGACGAAATGGTAGCATCGCCTGGGGCCTGGATTTTTAATAACATTGACCGCAGCGAAAAAAGTGGCTATTTGGGCTTTGAGGCGGAAAACGATACCACACTAAACATTTATTTAAACAAACCATTCCCACCATTTTTGGGTTTACTTACCATGCAATATTGTAGCGTTGTACCGCACGAAATAGTGGAACATTATGGCAAAGATTTTCGTAATCATCCTGTAGGTACTGGTCCTTTTCAATTCAAATTGTGGAAAGAGGGTGTAAAGTTAGTGCTCTTAAAAAACGAAAATTATTTTGAGCGAGATAATATTGGTAAGCCACTTCCTTACTTAGATGCAGTAGCTATAACATTTGTATCAGACAAGCAAACCGAATTTTTGGATTTTGTAAAAGGCAATATTGATTTTATATCGGGTATGGACGGCAGAGGAAGCTACAAAGACGAAATACTTACGCCCGACGGTAAGCTGAATCCTAAGTACGCAAGCACTATGTTGTTGCAGTCGCAGCCTTACTTAAACACGGAGTACATAGGTATTTATGTTGATGAAAACCAAGTGGGTAAAGCTACTAATCCATTACATAACAAGTTAGTTCGCCAAGCCATAAGCCACGGTATTGATAAACAAAAACTAATAAGTTATATGCGCAACAATATAGGCACGGCTGCCATAAACGGTATAGTACCCAAGGGTTTGCCATCATTCAGTAATAACGTAAAAGGCTACGAATACAATCCTGCCAAAGCCAAAAAACTGTTAGCGGAAGCAGGCTATGACGGCACTAAAAAAATGCCCATAATAAAAATAAGTACCACCGAAAAACGTTTAGACATATTTGAATTCATACAAAACCAATTAAGTGAAATTGGCGTAAACGTTAATTTGGAGGTTAATCCTTCGGCAGTGCATAGGCAAATGATTGCTAAGTCGGCACTTAATTCGTTTTGGGCAAGTTGGATAGCCGATTATCCCGATGCCGAAAATTATTTCACCTTGTTTTATAGTAAAAATTTTAGTCCCGCAGGACCAAATACTACCCATTTTAAAAATGCCGAGTTTGATAAGTTATATGAACAATCGCAAAACGAAACAGCAGATAGCCTACGTTATAAAACCTACCAACGCATGGATCAATTATTAATGAACGAAGCACCAATAATTCCTTTATATTACGACCAAGTAATACGGTTGTATCGCAACAATATAGATGGATTGGAAAGTAATGCGCTAAATTTATTAATACTTAAAAACGTTAAAAAAAATAACTAAATGCAACACGCCCTATGTTATTTTATGATAAACAAACCTTATGGTATGCTATCGCAATTCACTCGCGAGGGCAAGTGGAATGCGCTTTGCGATCTTAATTATACATTTGAAAAAGATGTATATCCAGTTGGACGATTAGACGCCGATAGTGAAGGTTTACTAATACTCACTAATGATACTCGGCTAAATGCCTTACTATTACACCCTAAGCAACACATTACCAAAACATATTTAGTGCAACTAGAAGGCACAGCAACACCACAAGCTATACAAACATTATGCACAGGCGTTACATTTACCAACAATAACAAGCCACACAGCGCATGTGCTTCACACGCAAGCATAGTAACGCAACCAAACTATATAACCGAACGTAATGCACCTATACTCGCAAAACGTTTCCCTGCTACAAGTTGGATTACCCTTACAATTGACGAAGGTAAAAACCGACAAGTGCGCAAAATGACCGCAGCAGTAGGTTTGCCTACATTGCGCTTAATTAGAATTGAATTAGGTACATTTACACTTCAAAATTGTATAACTAATACCGTTACACCACTTACTTTAGCACAAGTAAAAAGTGCTTTTAATATAACTCAACTTTAACTAATTATGAAAATTTTTTTAATCATCTTCCTCGTATTAATAACAGTACTAAATGCTTGCAACACCAAGCGAATTGCACAACGCAACAAAAACAAAGTAAACTACACTCACCTGTTAGATACTATAAACATAGTGCCTCAAAACTCCGTAGCTCCGTATAAAGCAAGTGCTAAAAAAAGCATTGATATTACCCACATGGATTTGAATGTTGATTTTAATTACGCACAGCAAACGATGCACGGCTTGGCTACATTAACACTGCGTACGTATTTTTATGCTACCGATAGTATAGTACTTACTGCCAAAACAATGGATATAAATAAAATAGAATTACTTAACGCAGGGTTTAATACCATTAAAAATTATACGTATGTAAATGATAATTTGACAATATATTTAAAAAAACAAATTACCAACAAAGATACTATTGCCCTACGTATTGATTACACTGCTAATCCCGAAAAAATAAAGAAAGGTACAGGCAAAGCCATTACCGCTGATAAGGGTTTGTACTTTGTAAATCCATTGAGTACAGATGCTACTAAACCTCGTGAAATATGGACACAGGGCGAAACAGAATCTGCTAGTTGTTGGTTTCCTACCGTAGAAGCTACCAACGAAAAGTTTACACACAACTTACAAATAACGGTTGAAGAAAAAGACGTAACCTTAAGCAATGGCACGTTAATGAAATCGGTAAAGCAAGCTAATGGTATGCGTACTGATTATTGGGAAATGAAACAGCCCAATGCACCCTACCTTGTAATGCTTGCTGTGGGCGAGTTTGAAGTAATTAAGCAACAATGGCGAGGCAAGGAGGTAAGCTATTATTTAGAAAAAGAATTTGCACCATTAGCACAACAAAACTTTGGCGACACGCCCGAAATGCTAGAGTATTTTTCCAATATATTGGGTGTAGAATATCCGTGGGTAAATTATAAACAAGTGGTAGCACGCGATTATGTAAGTGGTGCTATGGAAAACACTACCGCCACATTGCACGGCGAGTTTATGAATAAAACTAAAGAGCAAAGTATAGATGCACATCCGTTTGATTACTACCATGATGTAGTAGCCCACGAATTATTTCATCAATGGTTTGGCGACTTAGTTACTTGCGAAAGTTGGAGTAATTTACCCTTAAATGAATCGTTTGCAAGCTATGGCGAATATCTTTGGATAGAACACAAGTACGGTATACAAGCGGCCGATGACCATCTAAAAAAACAACTTAACGAATACCTATACGAAGCCCAAGCCAAGCAAGTTAATATGATACGTTACGACTATACTGCGCCCGATGATATGTTTGATTCACACTCGTACCAAAAAGGTTCGCGTATACTGCACATGTTGCGTAAGTATGTGGGAGATGCTGCTTTTTTTAAATCGTTGCAATTGTATTTAACACAAAACAAATTTAAAAATGCCGAAATTGCCAACCTGCGTATGGCGTTTGAAGAGGTTACGGGCGAAGACTTAAATTGGTTTTTTAACCAATGGTTTTTTAATGCAGGGCACCCAGTGTTAAGCTACAATTACAGCTTTGATGAAGCTAAACAAGTATTGAATGTAAACGTAAATCAATCGCAACAAAACGAAGGTAACTCCCTTATTTACCAACTACCCACAAGCATTAATGTATATACCGCAGCAGGTGTTACCACGCACAATATTACAATTAATAAAATAGATCAAACATTTGCATTGCCTTGCGCAACCCCGCCATTACTAATGTTGTTAGACCCTAACCACGAATTATTATCGCAAGTAAATGATACCTTAAACAGTATAGCGCAACTAGAAACAGTATATAAATATGCTACAGGCTACGCACAAAAACGGTTAGCATTAGTAGGAGCAGGCACTATTACCAACGATTACAAGGCACGTAACCTAATAACACAACTATGCGCCGATGATTATTGGGGAATGCGCATAGAAGCAATAGAAAAAATAAACGAATGGACGTTGGAGCAAAAAAATGAAATATTACCGCAAATAAAAAACATAGCAAGGCTGGATAAGGTAGTATTGGTGCGTACTTCAGCATTAGCAGTGTTAGCATCAGCTACTTATAAAAACGATGCCGAAATAGCCGAAATAATGACTACTGTATTAAACTCAGATTCATCAGTAACTAATAAAGCATTAGCATTAAAATTTAGTTTAACTACCGAAAAATCAATCCCCACCGAAACACTTAATGGCTATGAGCAAAGCACCGACCCTACCACCTTGCTGGTGTTAGCACAACATTATGCGGATAAAAAAGTAAGTGGTAAGTTTAGTTTTTATAAAAATGCTATACCTAAAGTAAGCAAGCGCGAATTGTTTTATATGGCAGCAAGCTACACACAATACACTGTAGCTATAAACGATTTAAATGAATATGAAATTACTGCTAATTTTTTGGTAACCCAAACCCAAACTAAAGCGCCTGATTGGGCAAGAGTATATAGCTACTACAACATAAAAGATTTAATAAAAGCCAACAAAGCACAACTTGCAATATCAACAACAACACAAGTAAAAACAAAACACCAACAGCTAGATATAAACCTTAATAGTTTACTTAATAGTGCATTAGCTATAGAAAAAAGTGAAGAGATAAAGGTGAATGTAGGTAATTATAAGTAACATGATTTTTTTTAGTTCCTATATTCAATTCCTAAATGCAACGTTTAATTTTATAAATATTTTGTGGTAATATTTTTTTTAATTTCCGCGCTTGAGCTTAGTTGAAGCCCTGTATATATTTAGCTTCTTAATGATTGGTTATATTCTTCGGTTAATTTAATACTCCTATTTATACTTCAGAAGTATAAGTGTCATCAGTGGGATAAATTACATTTATCTTATCGTTGAAATATCAAAGTATAATTATCAAGTGGCATAATAAAATGTGTAATAAACAAATTCATTTTTTTATATATTCGTAATTACCAATATTTTGATATTTTGATTAGATATGAAAAAAAAAAATGAATTTATTTACGTTTCGGCAATTTTTACCAGTGAAAATAGCTGTCGCAAGCATTTTAAATTGGAAAGCGATAAATTAGGATTAGCTTGAGCAGCAGTATAATACAACTCATTATTGGATAAAAAGCGTTTGGAGTTACCATTGCAAGAATTGTAAACATCGCACATCATTACGTAGTAGTACTATAATGCAATCATCTAATTTACCATTTATTGTTGCGTAAGGCTATGGGTAAGTGTGATGCACGTTATACACTGGAGGGAATGATTGAAATGGACGAGGCTTATTTTACAATAGAAGCTAGCGAATTAGAGCGTTCAAAAGGAGTGCGAGGAATGGGGGCTAAAGGAAAATCTAATGTGGCAATACTAGCAGAATCAACACCTTTAGAGGATATTGATACAGGTAAACAATCAACTCACTGTCGTTATTTTAAAGCTAAAGTTTTGGAAAACCTTACTGCCCAAGAAATAAACAAAACTTTATAAGGTAACAATTTTAATTTTAAATTAATTAAACCACACTCGCATCATCATTTGGTGCGCTATTAACGTTTGCAAAATAATCCGTAATTAATTTTGTACGAGCTAAGCCTACTACCTCCTGTAACTCGGCAGGAGTGGCTTCTTTAACGCCTCGCACACTTTTAAATACTTTTATAAGTTCTACTACGGTAGTTTCACCTATGCCTTTTATGCCGTGTAGTTCGCTCTTAAATGTTTCTTTGCTACGCATGTTGCGGTGATGCGTTATACCGAACCTATGTGCTTCATCGCGTATGTGCTGTATTACACGTAGGGTTTCACTTTTTTTATCGAGGTACATGGGTATAGGATCGCCTGGAAAATATATTTCTTCCAAACGTTTAGCTATGCCTATTATGGCTACTTTGCCCATTAATCCTAGTTCTCGCAGGCTTTCTATTGCTGCGCCTAATTGTCCTTTGCCACCATCTATTACTATGAGGTTGGGCATATCTAATTTATCTTCAAGTACACGTTTATAACGACGATGAATAATTTCTCGCATCGTTGCAAAATCATCAGGCCCTTCTACCGTTTTTACGTTAAAGTGGAGGTATTCTTTCTTTGCAGGCTTTCCGTTTATAAATACAGGCATAGCACTTACGGCATAATGCCCTTGTATGTTAGAATTATCAAATCCATCAATACGGCGCGGTTCTTCCGCCATACGTAAGTCTTTCTTCATCTTCTGCATTAGTTCATTGGTGCGACGTTCAGGATCCACAAGGTCGGCTTGCAGGTCTCTATCTCGCTTATAAAAAACTACATTTTTCTCTGATAATTCCAAAAGCTTTTTTTTATCGCCACGTTCGGGTACGGTTATTACCAAGTTTTCTAGGGGAATGTCTACCGCAAAGGGTACTATAATTTCTTTACACACACTATTAAATTGATTGCGCAATTCTACTATTGCAAGTGCTAATAAATCTTCGGGTGTTTCGTCCAACTTTCGCTTAAACTCTAGCGTGTGCGAGTTAATAATAGCACCATGTATAACTTTAAGATAATTTACATAAAACGATTTTTCTTCGTTCAGTACACTAAACACATCAGCTTGCGTAATGCTGGTATCTACCACAGTACTTTTTACTTGATAGTTTTGTATGTTTTCTAATTTCAACTTCATGCGTTGCGCAGCTTCAAACTCCATACGCTCGGCATAGCCCGTCATTTCGGCTACAAAACTTTTGGTAACAATACTTATGTTTCCTTTGATTATTTCTTTAATGTGGGCTATTGCTAAACCGTAGTCTTCCTTTGTTTGCTTACCTTCGCAGGGTGCTTTGCAGTTGCCTATGTGGTATTCCAAACACAAATCCCACTTGCCTTTTTGTATGGTTTCTTCGGTTAAGTTTAATCGGCAGGAGCGCACAGGATACAGTTCTTTTATAAAATCTAGAAGCGTGTACATCATTTTTTTTGATGCGTAAGGTCCATAATAATCTGCACTGCCTGGTATTTTTTTTCGAGTTGCAAATATGCGCGGAAAAGCCTCACGAGTAATGGCTATCCATGGGTACATTTTATCGTCCTTGAGGTTGATGTTGTACTTAGGTTGGTTTTTTTTGATGAGCGTATTTTCCAGCAATAGTGCGTCCCACTCGGTTTCTACCACTATGTATTTTATTTCTACAATTTGCTTAACCAACAAATAGGTTTTACGATTATCGTGGTCTTTGTTAAAATAACTAATTACACGTTTCTTTAAATTTTTGGCTTTACCTACATATATCAATTTATTATCGGCATCGTAATACTGATACACCCCAGGGTTACTGGGCAATGTAGCCAATAGGCTTTGTATATGTTCGGTAGCGTTAAGCATTTAAGTTACATCAAAATATTAAATCATTACTATTCCCAATTCGTCCACGCTACCCGCACCCTCACGCACTACGGTTATAGGTTTGGTGGTGCAATCTATAATTGTTGATGGTACTGTACCACCTATTCCACCATCAATAACTATATCCACCAAGTGTTCGTACTTTTCGTGTATTAGTTCGGGGTTGGTGGTATATTCTATGTAGTCGTCATCATCTTTGAGCGATGTAGTAAGCAATGGATTGCCTAGTAACTCTACTATTTTTAAGCACACAGTATTATCGGGCACACGTATTCCTACCTGTTTTTTTTTGTTACGAAACAATTTTGGAATACTTGTGTTGGCTTCAAATATAAATGTGTAAGCCCCAGGCAAAGCTGCCTTAACCATACGAAACACCTCATTATCTAAGGGGCGAGCATAATCGGTAATGTTGCTTATGCTACTGCATATAAACGACATATTGTGTTTTTCTATATCAAGGCCTTTTATTTTGCATACTTTTTCTACCGCTTTAGCATTAGTAATATCGCAACCTATACCATACACGGTATCTGTAGGGTATATAATAATACCTCCATTTTTAAGACAATCTACTACTTGTTGCAAGCGTCGAGCATCGGGCGTGGTGGGGTGTATTGTTAGTAACATAGCTATTTGTTTTATAATTTGTACAAATATCCTACTTGCAAACTAATTAATAGCATTAAATTTGCATTTTTTAGTAACAATAGTATTCAATCAAAAACTTAATAAATAAACACTATAAATTATGGGATTAAAATGTGGAATAGTTGGCTTGCCCAACGTAGGTAAATCAACTTTGTTTAACTGTATATCGAGCTCCAAAGCACAAGCGGCTAACTTTCCGTTTTGTACCATAGAGCCCAACATAGGCGTAACCAACGTACCCGATGCACGTTTGTTAGTGTTAGAAAAGTTAGTAAACCCAGAGCGTGTATTGCCCGCCACGGTTGAAATAGTAGATATAGCAGGACTTGTAAAAGGTGCAAGCAAAGGCGAAGGTTTGGGTAACCAGTTCCTAGCCAACATACGTGAGACCGATGCTATATTGCACGTATTGCGTTGTTTTGATGATGATAATATTATACACGTTGATGGCAACATAAACCCAATACGCGATAAGGAAGTAATAGATTATGAGCTATTGTTAAAAGACTTAGACTCAGTAGAAAAACGTATGCCTCGTGTAGAAAAACTTGCAAAAGCAGGTGCTGATAAAGATGCCAAAAACGAATACAATGGCTTGGTAAAACTTAAAGCACATTTTGAGCAAGGCTTAGCTGCTCGCTCTTGCGCACTTACTCCCGACGAAGCCGCAGCAGTAGCTACCTTACAATTATTAACCGTAAAACCAGTATTGTATGTGTGCAACGTAAACGAAGCACACGTAAAAACAGGCAACGCTTATACTGCCCTAGTAGCCGAAATGGCTGCTGCCGAAGGCGCACAATACGTTATAATAACGGCTGCTATGGAAAGCGAAATTGCTGCACTTGAAAGCTACGAAGACCGTGTTGCATTCCTTGCAGAAATAGGCTTGGAAGAGCCTGGTGTAAACAAACTGGTAAGTACCGCTTACGACTTGCTTAACTTACAAACGTATTTTACCTGTGGTGTAAAAGAAGTACGTGCTTGGACTATAAACAAAGGCGACACCGCACCACGTGCAGCAGCAGCTATACATACCGATTTTGAACGTGGATTTATTAAAGCCGATGTAATTGGCTATGACGATTACTTAAAATACGGTACAGAACAAGCCTGCAAAGACGCTGGACGCTTACGCATTGAAGGTAAAGAGTACATAGTGGCCGATGGCGACGTGATACACTTTAAGTTTAATGTGTAGGGATTAGTTTTATACTACTTAATTTAAAACGAGCGTGTAATAAAAAATACACGCTCGTTTTGAGTTTTAAATGATTATCTATAAGATTGTTTAGTGAAGATTTAAAATAAAAAAAGTATTTTTAAACGATTAAAGTACTCCAGCTTTGTCATATTTTAAAAATGATTTGATAATGAAATTAAACAATAAACGATTTGCTTTATCATTAATACTTTTACCATCATGTAATGCTACAAGTAAGGGTTTACAAAAAATTAATAACTATGTAACCACTCATCAAATAGATACTATTGCTTATTGGAAAGTTGTTAATCCTATAATGTTTATTGATATGCTAACTAAATATCCAAAAGATATATTTTCTATTGGAGTTTATCCTACTACTAATTGGTATGATGCAAAATATATATAATTATTAGAAACTAAATTGAAGGATACAACTAAATGTGGAATGGTTGAATCTGTATATATAAGTAAATCACCTAAATATATTCAAACTACAATTAAGCAACAGGTAGCATACATGATACAGGGAATGAAATTAAAAAAATACCCATCAACATTATCTTCAATGAGATGAAAAAACAATATCTTTTAGATAACGAAAAATGAAATCTCTATTTTTCAGATAATTAAAAATAGAAAAAATAAAATAAACTCCCTAATATGAAACACCTCCTCCTCACATCACTATTCGCATTGAGCATAACACAATGTGTACAAGCACAACTTACACCAACGGCTATAGATTCGTTGGTAAACGCCACCCTTAAAACATTTGATGTACCAGGCATTGCCGTAGGTATAATAAAAGATGGCAAGCTAATACACGCCAAAGGTTATGGTGTACGCTCGTTAAGCAATAATTTGCCTGTTGATGAAAATACATTGTTTGGCATAGCTAGTAATAGCAAGGCATTTACAAGTGCTGCATTAGCAATGTTGGTAGATGAAGGTAAACTTAAATGGGACGATAAAGTGCGTGATTTTATTCCCGAGTTTAAACTCTACGACCCTTATGTTACTGATGCTTTTACGGTACGCGACTTGCTTACACACCGCAGTGGGCTTGGCTTGGGTAGTGGCGATTTAATGTTTTTTCCTGATGGTGGTACATTTACTCGTGCGCAAATTATACATAATTTACGTTACTTAAAACCAACATCGGAGTTTCGTACTAAGTACGATTACGATAATAATTTATACATAGTAGCAGGCGAGGTAATAGCCAAAGTAAGTGGGTTGAGTTGGGAAGAATTTATAGAACAACGCATCATGCAACCGCTTGGTTTTACTACCAGTAAAGCATCGTACAACCGATTGCCTGCTGGAGCTAACGTGATAGATGCACATGCGCCTGCCGATGGTAAAGTAGTAATGATTCCACACGACTGGAACCCTGTAGCTAATGCCGCAGGTGGTATTATGAGCAACATTACCGACCTTAGCAAATGGTTACTAATGCAACTAAACGATGGTAAGTATGCAAATGATAAAGTACTATTTAGCAAAGCCGTACACGACGAAATGTGGAGCCCGCAAACTATTATACAAACAGGCGCAGGTGCTTATAATACGCACTTTTCGGCGTATGGTTTAGGTTGGTTTGTAAGCGATGTAAAAGGCTATAAGCAAGTAACACACACAGGAGGCTTGGCAGGAACGGTTACGCAAATAACCCTTTTGCCCGAATTAAACTTAGCTATAATAGTACTCACCAACCAACAAGTAGGTGCAGCATTTAGTACTATCACCAACACCATAAAAGATAGTTACTTGGGTTATCCTAACCGCAATTGGATAAAAACCTACGGCGATAGAGTAGCCAAAGGAAATGCCGAAGCAAAAAAAATAACCGACAATATAGCTAAGGAATTAGGTGCGCAACAAAAAAATAATAACATAAAAATTATCGATAGTTTGTACGCAGGTACATATAATGACAAATGGTTTGGCAAGGTTACCATTACTTCAAAGTCAGGCAAACTGTGGTTTGCAAGCGAAACATCACCCCGACTGAATGGATACATTACCCACTACAAAAGTAATACATTTATGGTAAAATGGACAGATAGAAGTTTTGATGCTGATGCGTATATATTATTTAGCACAGATAGAAACGGCAAAGCCGATGGTTTTAAAATGGAAGCTATATCTCCCTTAACCGATTTTAGTTTTGATTTTCAGGATTTAGATTTAAAGCGAGTGAAGTAAAAAAAGACGCCACAGATGCACGAATAAAAATTATTCGTGTATTCGTGATAAAAAATGTAGATTTTGATAAAGATTGATATTGTAAAACACAGTTAAAAATTAATAACTGCATAACCAACCTATAACCACATTACCATTTACGTTAGTGTTTTGTGCATTACCTATGTATTTCTTTATTTAATAGTGTAAATGCAATTGTAACGTCCACGCTTAGCAAACCACGAGGTAAAAAGATTACGAATTAATATACGAAGATAGAAAAGAGGACTATACAGCATCTGTACATGTTATAAAACGCAAATAAAATGTGGATAGAGAGGCTACCTTATAGTATAAAAGGAAGGTAAATTTATTTAGGTTACAAACAGCCTACAGTAACTAATAATAAAGGTTTTACACTAGGCAAACACGTTACAAAATAGAACAAAGTTTAGGTTCTATTCACAAATGATATAAAATAGGAGTAGCACATTACGTTAAGAAAAAAAAGTACTCACAATATTTACTACAAACATTGTGTTACAATTTTTACAGAATAGCTGTTATTACCTCAAAATAAATGTATGAAAATCGTCAATTAAAAAAGCGTTTAAATTAAAGAAACACCCTAAATAACAAAACCAAAATATTAAAGCCAAAATTGAGTATTTTTTTAAAATAAGTGAAGAAATTATTTTAAAACCAAAAGCAGAAGTAAAATTTATGCATAGTGTTTTAAAGTGTACTTTAAATATGGAAACAACTATTTTTTTTGTTAGCAAGTATGCTAACTAAATGTTATTAGAAATACCGTTTTTAGTAAAAAACGTATATATTTAACATCTTGTAAAGATACCGCATATAACCACAAAACTCGTATGAAAAAAATAGTAACACTACTCCTCGTAAGCATATTTGTCTCAGAAACATTTGCACAATCTAAACAAAATATAGAAAAACTGGGTACGATACTTAATATTATAAAATTTGCATACGTAGATTCTACCAAAGAAGATAAACTCGTGGAAGACGCTATTAACGGTATGTTGGAGCAACTTGACCCGCACAGTGTGTATATACCCGCCAAAGATTTGCGTGAAATGAACGAACCTTTGGAAGGTTCGTTTGAAGGTATAGGTATACAGTTTAATATTTTGCACGATACCATTACGGTTATATCACCTATTGTTGGTGGGCCTTCGGAGAAATTAGGCATAACCAGTGGCGATAAAATCATTCGTATTAATGGTGTAAATATGGCTGGTATAAAAGTAAAAAACGAAGACGTATTTAAAAAACTACGTGGCGTAAAAGGTACTAAAGTTACCGTTACTTGCCTTAAAACAGGGGCACAACGTGAGGAGGTAGATTATACAATTACTCGTGACAAAATACCTGTGTATAGTATTGAAGCGAGTTATATGATTGACAACAAAGTGGGATATATAAAGCTAAGTAGGTTTGCACAAACATCGCACGATGAGTTTATAAAAGCGATGACCAAACTGCGTAAAGAAGGTATGCAAGATTTAATACTTGACCTCAACGACAATGGTGGTGGTTACTTGCATATAGCCGATGCTTTAGCTGATGAATTTTTAACCGATGGAAAAACAATAGTATATACACAAGGCATTCAATCGCCAAAGGTGGTAAATAAGGCCACAAGTAAAGGACAGTTTGAAAAAGGACGCTTAGTAATAATGGTAGATGAAGGTAGCGCATCTGCAAGCGAAATTGTGAGTGGTGCTGTACAAGATTGGGACAGAGGCTTAATAGTAGGCCGACGTACATTTGGTAAAGGCTTGGTACAAAAACCATTTAACCTACCCGACGGTAGCATGGTGCGTATAACCACTGCTCGCTATTACACACCAGTAGGACGTTGCGTACAAAAAAATTATGAAGGCGCAGGCGAAAAATATTTTTCGGATTTGAATAACCGTTACAAGCACGGCGAATTATTTAGTGCAGATAGTATAAAGTTTCCTGACTCATTAAAATTTAAAACGCCCAATAACCGTGTGGTATATGGTGGCGGTGGTATAATGCCCGATGTGTTTGTACCACTAGATACTACTGGTGGTTCAGCGTATGCACTAGCATTAGCCCGAAAAAATTGTTGGGGATTATTTGCATTAAAATATTACACTAATGAGCGAAAAGCATTGATAACAAAATACACCACAGGCAAAGATTTTGCAAACCAATTTGTATGCACCGCAGAGCTAATGGAACAGTTTTTTGCATTTGCCGAAAGCGAAGGGGTAAAACGTAATAATGAAGGATACATAAAGGCTAAAAATTTAATAGATACTCGCTTAAAAGCTGATATTGCTCAAAAAATGTATGGTAATGATGCTTTTTATGAAATCGTAAATACGCTTGAACCTATATATGGCAAGGCAATACAAGCATTACAACAAGATAATTTTAAGAAATATAAAATTCAACAACAATAAGTACGAATACACTTAAAAGTAAGTGGTTAAGTGCTAGAAAGATATAATACACAATTATAATTATTGAATTAACCGTGAAGTTATTTTTTTACAAATCAATATTTTTTTTATTATTTGCATTAACGCTACATTATAGCGTTAATGCAAAGACGGATACATTGCGCATTAGCCAAATGTTGCGTACTGTAGATGCTGAGCTACTTACCAACAGAAATGCTGCCGTAGGTATGGCACAAAAAGCTTATGTACTATCGCAGCAAGAAAATTACTACAAGGGTATGTACACTGCTTACATGAAATTGGGGGTAATAGAACAATTTTATAATGCACGCTACGACAAGGCTTTGGGCTATTATTTAAAAGCACTAAAGCTAGCTACTGATGCCAACATAGCAGACGATAAAATAAATGCCTCTGTGCGTGCAGGAAGTATATACACACGTGAAAAAATGAAAAAAGAAGCGTATGCTTACTTATCAAAAGCATATTACGATTCTAAAAACAGTACCAACAATACTACGCGTAGCTTCGTACTAGGGCGTTTAGGTTTTTATTACTTTAATGTAGAACTCAAAAACGAACTGGCTATACTGTATTTTTTAAAAGCACTAAAAGCATTAAATAACCAACCCAATGGCGACTATGGTTACTTGTATGTATGCCTTGCAAGTGCTTATAACGAAACAGGCAATACAATAGTTGCCGAAAGATATGCAAACAAAGCATTAGTAGAATTTAAAAATGACCAAGACTATGTGTATTTAGCTTATACATTTACCTTACTATCTAGTTTTGAATTAAACAAAGGCAACATAAAAAAAGCATTTGAGTTAGCCACTACTGGCGAAAACATTGCCCTAAAATACGGACTAAGCAAAGAGTTAGTAGATTGTAAATTAGCATTGTACAATATATACAAAAAACAAAATAACGAACACCAAGCACTATTAACTATTGAAACATATAACGCACTAAAAGATAGTGTGTTTAGTAATAGCAAATCGGCCAAGATAGGAAGTGTGGGTAGTAAGGAAGCAATATCCAATTACGAGTCGGAGTTAGATATAATGAACCAAGAGAACCAAAATATTAAAGAGCAAAAAAACTTATTTATTATATTACTATCTCTAGGCGTATTGTTACTTTGTGTTTCAGTATTTTTTGTAATTAGTAAAATAAAATCTAACAAAGAGTTGCACCTTAAAAGTGATATTATTCATGCGCAAAGCCAAGAGGTAATGCTAAAAAATAGTGAAATAATAGATAGTATTAATTATGCACAGCGTATTCAAAATGCACTACTACCCTCGCTTACAGAATTACGTACAATGTTTGACCACAATTATTTTATATTACTTAAACCAAGAGACATAGTAAGTGGCGATTTTTTTTGGATAACACAACAAGAACATATTAATTATTTTGCCGTAGCCGATTGTACTGGGCATGGTGTACCTGGTAGTTTTATGAGTGTATTGGGCAATACTATTTTAAATGAAATAGTAACAATAGCCAAAATAAAAGAGCCCGCCGAAATATTAAATAAACTACGTGAGCGTATTATAAAAGACTTAAAACAAACTGAAAATGCAGGTGCCAACCGCGATGGTATGGATATAAGTTTGTGCGCATACAACACCATTACCAAAGAACTTAAATATGCAGGTGCTAACAACGAAATATACATACTAAAACGCAACACAGAAAACTTTGAAGAGCCAGAACTACTTCGATTAAAAGCTGATAAAATGCCTGTAGGAATACACTATGGCGTGCAAAAACCTTTTGCACAACAAAGTTTAATTATGGAAACTGGCGATTGTGTATACTTATTTAGTGATGGATATTTAGACCAGTTTGGAGGACCTAAAGGACGTAAATTTAAGCACAGTAGATTTGGCGAATTGTTAAGTAACATGAGCGAATTAGACATAAAAGAACAAGGCGAAATGGTAATAAAAACATTTGAACAATGGAAAGGCGATATAGATCAACTAGATGATGTGATTGTGTTAGGTATTGAATTGTAAATGTGCTATTAATGAAAACAATACTAACACTCCTATTTTTAAGTACAATACTTATTGCCTGTGGCGACAAAAACAAAAGTAGCACCAAAAAAATGACAGGCAAAAAACCATTACTTACAAGTAAGCAAGTAGTAAAAGTGGCTGTTCAAATCCATCTTGTAGCATCGGCAAACGCATCTCAATTATTAGCCGATTCTAACAAAATAGCACCACTTAATGCTTACCAAGAATTAATATATCAACAGCAAAAAACAAATTACAAAAACTATACGTATGCCTATAATTATTACGCACAAAACGCCGACACATTACTATGGATATACGAAGAAATAATAACACAGCTAAGCGTATTGCAAGCTAAAGAGTCTAAATAAAAAACTTATAAAATATAACTTACTATGATAGGAATAATAATGGGCAGCCAAAGCGATTTACCAATAATGAAAGAAGCGGCCGACATATTAGAAAAATTTGCCATACCGTTTGAAATATCAATAGTATCTGCCCATCGCACGCCCGAACGTATGTTTGAATACGCTAAAAATGCCCACACTCGTGGACTTAAAGTAATAATAGCAGGTGCAGGTGGAGCAGCACATTTACCAGGTATGGTAGCTTCGCTTACTACATTGCCCGTAATAGGTGTACCTATAAAATCAAGTAATTCTATTGATGGTTGGGACAGTATTTTATCTATACTACAAATGCCAAATGGCGTACCAGTTGCTACTGTAGCGCTAAATGCAGCACAAAATGCAGGTTTATTAGC
>JACMRI010000012.1 GCA_014376525.1 Bacteroidia bacterium
ACCCCCGACTCATCAGTAAGCATGAATAACGGCGGTTCGTTTACTGCACCATTAAAGTTGAGTTGGGCTACTGCCAGTTGGTACAACGCTAACTATACTCAACTAATAAAACAAAATGTATATGGTTATTGGACTGGGGCTTTAGCCTCTTTTCACACTTCTTATTTTTATTATAGTCCAACTATCGATTCTAATATATTTTATTCAGGAGCATCACCATCATCTGCGCTTATCTTATCATTGCGCCGTTTTACCTACAAAAACACTAGTGGTGCATTTGATTCTATTATAGACAAATATTATAATGATAGCAACGTAAATACACAAACTATTACATGGAAATTTTTGTATAACGTACACGGAAATTTAATAAATTGGAAATACGTAAATCCATCTTACACCATAAGTAATAAGGAATACAAATTATTTTATACAGGCGCAAGTAATAAAGTAGATAGCTTACAATACTACAATAATGGCTATTACACAAGTACTCACGTATATAGTTATGGAGCTAACAATGAGTGGAGTAGCATAGCATACAAGCCCGATTATAATTCAGCAACGTATGCTAATGGTATTCAATCGTACAATAATAGTTTTTGGAGTACTGAGTTTTATTGCGATTCTATAGCCAGTTTTTATTACTATCCCGCTACACAACTCAACCAATACAGCACTATTAATAATTATACATCTACTGGCTATATTGATAGTAAATTACTAAGTAATTATAAAACAAAATACAACTACAATATAACTAATGGGCCCAATGCTATAGCTAATGTAAATACTGCTATTACAAATATATATCCTAATCCAGCTACTGATGTAGTAACTATTAGCACTTCTATTTTTAATGATAAAGCAACGCTAATAATTACTAATGTATTGGGGCAAATTGTGTTACAACAAGCCCTAATTAATACTACAACACAAGTTAATGTAAGGTCACTAATTAGAGGTGTTTATTTTGTAACCATAAATAACAGTACAACACAAAAATTAATAGTAGAATAACCTTTTATATTTTAGTTTATCATTATAGTACAACCATTATAATTACGCCCAGTTGGCTGAGCAAAGCCGAAACCCTAATACTATATGGGCTTCGATAAACTCAGCCAACGTGCTGTGAATATACTTATCAATAGAAAGCATACTCTGTAACAATTACTTTATGGCATTAGCTTCTATTATTCTTATATTGAGTTGCAGTTGGCTAAGGTTACGAAACACTAACTTAAACGGAGCATGATAAAAATTACTTTCCCAGTTAAAATCTATGTGTTGTCCGTCTATTAATTGTTGTGTATTCCCAACATTTAGTAGGGCAACATCATGTACGTTACACGTTATTTTTGCAAGTGTGGTGTTCGCATAAGTTTCGTTTAACTATTTATTGGCCGAAAGATACACCGTTTCGTTGAATTGTTTTTGGCTTGTGTTGAATGGTAAAAACAAATATCAATAACACCAAAGCGCCCCACCACAGTACGTTTGCACCTGGCCAATGCATTTGCTTAAAAAACGACTCTTTTATAAACCCAACAGCAGAAAATGTTCCGCTTATTAACATTACTTTTTTCATAGCATAATAGTGTTTAAAGGTGAGTAATAAATTAGTTTCTTCCTGTATTTCATACAATTCTCGCTTAAAAAACCGAGGCACTACATTGCGGTAACACTCCTCAAAACTGTGATTGGGCAATAGCTCATCTTCCACTATACAGCAAATATGGTCTAATAGGTTAAGCTGCAGCTCTTCCGTTTCAATGCCACTTCGTTTAATGTCATTGAGTATAAATGCTACTTGCTCATGGGTTAATACCACCATTGCTTACAAGGTTTTTAATTTTAAGTCAAGTAAAAAAATCATCGTATTCATAAAATCCTGAAACTCCGTTACCTTTTCCTCCGCCAACAATTTGCCCGTTGGTGCTATGGTATAGTACTTACGTATGCGATTCTCTACATTAACAGCATTGGTGGTTAATATTCCGTTTGCCTCAAGTGCGTGCAATGTAGGGTACAGCGCACCTTAGGTTAGTTGAATTTTACCTCCTGTAAGCTTTTTTACCTTTTGGATAATTTCGTAGCTTTACATTTTATCGTTTACCAATAACAACTTTAAAATAATTGGGTTTAAAGTTCCTATTATTAGTTCTTATAAATACACAATAAAAATATGCACTTTATTTTTTGTATACCTAATTTTCTTATGTATTATTTATTTTTAATCATATTCGCATAATTCTATTAAATTTGAATTGAATTTAAAAAAACAATAATTAAAAACTACTTATCATGAACGGTGTAAACAAAGTTATTTTATTAGGTAATGTGGGTAAAGACCCCGAAATACAACACTTAGAAGGTAATGTATCTGTAGCACGTTTTCCTATTGCAACCACAGAAAGTTACAAAGATAAAAACGGAAACAAAATAGACCAAACCGAGTGGCACAACATAGTAGCATGGAGAGGCTTGGCCGATGTAACCGAAAAAATAGTGCGTAAAGGTTCGCAATTATATATTGAAGGGCGCTTACGTACCCGCCAATGGGAAGATAAAGACAAAAACAAACGTTACACTACCGAAATAGTAGCCGATGTAATTACGGTTACTGGTCGCCGCCCAGATGCTGGAAACGCTAGTAACGACGGCCCTGCATCATCATTTGATATGAATGCCAACGATGGTAACGATTTGCCATTTTAATTCTTTTTAATATTAACTAACCCACTCTCTTATTTTGGACGACCCCTCCACGAGTTACATTAATGTTTGCTCTATAATTCAATTACATGCTGATGGTTTTGCAAACCCAACCAATTGGCTTATGGTACTTTTACTAATAGTACTATTAATTTTGGCGGCATTTATTTCGGCTGCTGAGGTGGCTTATTTTAGCCTAACACCCTCTTTATTAGAACAACTTAAACGTGGCGAAGATGCCACAAGTAAGTTGGTATTAAATCATTTACAATCGCCCAAAAAATTAATAGCAACGTTCCTAATTGCTATCAATTTGGTGAATATTGGTGTGGTTATTTTGTCGTCTTCGCTTATTAATAATCCGGAACTTATTGTATTTGAATCCGAATCGGTAAAGTTCATATTTCAAGTAGTAATAGTTACATTTTTAATATTGATAATAGGGGAAGTAGTACCCAAAATATACGCTTCACTCAACGCACTATCGTTAGTGAAACTTATGAGCATTCCGCTTAATGTTGCTACTAAAGTATTTAAACCGCTATCATCAGTATTGGTGGGCTCTACAGCTTATATAGAAAAACGTTTCACCAACAAACAAACTACAGTGTCAGTTGCCGATTTATCTCACGCACTGGAACTTACACACGACAACTCGGCGCAAGAAAAATCGTTGTTAAAAGGTATTGTAAAATTTGGTAGTACTGAAGCCCGACAAGTAATGACACCGCGTATTAATTTGATAGCATTTGACAACAAATTATCGTTTGAAGAATTAGTAAAAAACATAGAGGAAAAAGGCTTTTCGCGCGTTCCCATTTACGAAGACAGTATTGAAAACATAGTAGGTATTTTGCATATAAAAGATTTGTTAAAACACCTTAACAATCCCGCAGATTTGGACTGGAACAATTTATTACGCCCCGTTTATTTTATACCCGAAAATAAAAAAATAGATGATTTATTAAAAGAATTTCAAACCCGAAAAATACACATCGCTCTAGTGGTTGATGAGTACGGAGGAACTTCGGGGCTCATAACTTTTGATGATGTGATAGAGGAAATAGTAGGCGAAATAAATGATGAGTTTGATGAAGAGGATATTTTTTATTCTAAACTTGATGACAACAATTATTTATTTGAAGCCAAAACATCTATCAATGATGTGTGCAAAGTATTGAAAATAGACAGCTCACAGTTTGACCGTGTAAAAGCTGATGCCGATACTTTGGGTGGTTTTATATTAGAAATGGAAGGGCGTATACCATTAAAAAACGAATACATTAATTTTGAAAATTACACTTTTACCATAGAGTCGGCAGATAGACGAAAAATAAAACGAGTAAAAATAGAAATACACCCAGTAAATGAAGTTAACACCAATTAAACCTACACTCATTTTTACATTTTTTTGCATATTAGCCAGTTGCAACACCAACACTGACGACATATCCATGCCTAAGCCCAAGGGTTATTTGCGCATACAATTTCCTACCAAAACTTACACGCACAACAGGACTAGTTGTGGCTATTCTTTTGACGTGCCTAATTATGCCACTATAGAAAATAACACACAAAGTAAAACCAATCAATGTTGGAAAAACGTAGAGTTTAAAACATTTAATGCCACATTGCATTTAAGCTATTTTAAGTTAACCAATAATTTGGGCAAATACATAGAAGACGCACGTAGCCTTGCTTACCGCCACACCGTAAAGGCGGAATACATAAATGAAACTTTTTTTAAAAATGACACCAATAAAACTTATGCTGTAGTGTATGATATTGGCGGAAACGCAGCCAGCAACTGTCAGTTTTTTATAACCGATAGTACACTAAATTTTGTGCGTGGTGCACTATACTACAACGTTGCGCCCAACTCCGATTCCTTACAACCCGTTAACGATTTTATAAAACAAGATATTCAGCGTTTGATAGAAACGTTTGAGTGGAGGTAAGTTATAATTTTTAAAGTAAAAATTTAAACGAAAACTATTTGATCATTAAAAAAATCAATTGCCGTTTTTACGGTGTAATAGACATTTCTGGTGTTTTTTTAGATACGTTTAGTTCAAGTGGACATTTCTGGTGGTGTTTATTTTATATAAATACTTAGTAAATTAGATTGTAATTTATCTTTGTCTTATCGAGTAAAACGGCTTTAGGCTCTTCTGGAGAGCAACCTAATTAGGGATAACTTGATACCATTCAAATAAAGTAAATTAGGCCGTATTGGATTACATATTAAAACTGTAAAGAGTACAGAGCTTACATTGGTTAAGCAACGTAATAATTAGTTTTTTTCATACAAACGGATTATCAATGTTCGCTAATGCGTTGGAAGAAAAAACATAGCTACCAAAATAGCGTTAAAAAGTAGGCCACGAAATACATACTGAGTAAATAGTATATGTGCCGAAAGCGGTGGTAACTTTACACACGTCTATTTAAAAAAATGGCAGCAAATTATACGTATCTCAAACTACAAAAGAATTAGAGTTTTTTGTTGGAGAAAGAAAATTTTCATCGCATCCATAAATCCTATTTGTTAAATAGAATGCAAGTATAATAGTATGGTTAAAAAATAGTAGTGTAGGTAACATTATCCTACAATAATGTAGCATGTGTTGTTAATAAGAAAAAAGATGATTTTTTTAATTTATAGACTCGTTTTTACAATTAAAATATTTTAAATAAAGCATTTAATATTTATTTACAATGTTTATCATTTTTTTAAATTAAAAATGTACATTTAAACATTCACAATTATGAATATAAATATTAAAGCCATGAAAACTATATTACACAACTTCAAATTACTATCAGCTAAACTTAACATTACAAGTGTTGGCGTCAATCCTAATCAAAATGAGGAAAATGGCAAGTTTTATAACTACACTTTGCGTTGGTCAAACAGAGCCGAAGTTTTAGCTAATTTGTTTAACTCTTCAAAATACTGCATTAATATTGAGCCAGCTTGTGCAAGAAATAGTAAAATGTGGCTAACCACCCTACTACTTATATTCAGTATTTCATATTTAACATCTATCTCCGCACAAGCCCAAAACAACGTAGGTATAGGTACTACCACACCTAATAGCAAAGCTATACTAGAGCTACAGGCAAATGATAAAGGTTTGCTCTTACCTAGGCTTACCACCATGCAAATGAATAGTATAGCCACCAATGGCACTACCAATGGCTTGTTGGTGTATAACACTACTGCTAATTGTTTTTATTATTGGAACTCAACTACTAGCGCTTGGAAAAGTATGTGCTCTACCACTGGCATAAGCAACAATGGCGATACCGTGGTTATAAATTTGCTAAAGGCTGATAGCATATTTGCTAACTATTTAGCAGTAAACAACGCGTTTATTAAAAACTTATTTGCCACTTACATCAAAGCCGATAGTGCTTACATAAAACTACTTCGTAGCGATACTGCTTACATAAAATTTTTGTACAGCCAATATATAAAAACCGATAGTATATACGCTAATCTTGGCAGATTTGATAGCCTAGTTATTAAAGGATTAAGTATAGATAGTTTGATAAAACAAATAACAAGTAATTATCTTAACAGCAAAGATACCATAGTGCTTAAGTACCTTCGTGCCGATAGCATATACACAAAGCTATTGCGAGCCGACAGTGCTTTTTTTAACTACGTGTATAGCCACAGCATTAAGACCGATACTCTAACTGCAGGTTTTGGCAAGTTTGATAGCCTTTATGTAGGCGGACAAAATATATTAAGTATAATAAGTGATAGTATTAACGCTAATATTAATAATAAAGCATGGTTACAAGTTGGCAATAGCCCTGTAATAGGTGCTAAATTAGGCACAATGAACGGACAACCATTGCGCATATTTGCAGGCGGATTAGAACGCATAAGTGTAATGAATGGCACGGGCAACGTAGGTATAGGGCAAACTTTACCTGCACAAAAGTTAGATATATTGGGTAACCAAACTACCACAGGCTTTGTAGAGTTTTACAAAGAACTCAAACCTGCAGGCTTAACAGGCGTTGCAGGGCAATACCTTACCAGTGCAGGCTTAGGCGTAGCGCCTACATGGACAACTATAACCCTACCTGCCACCACTGTGAGCAACACACTTACGGGCACTAACCTTACCACTACGGTTAATGGTGTAACAGGTGTACCAATAGATCTTAGTACCATAGCACCCGCCACTACAGTAAGCAATACCTATAATACCAACACAGGAGCATTAAGCACTACCGTAAATGGTATAACAGGAACTAACATAACATTACCAACAGCTAATAATATTACTGATAGTATAAAAGCCCAAGCGTGGCTATTAAAGGGTAATGCAGGCACTACGGCAGGTACAAACTTTATAGGCACTACCGATAATGTGGATTTAATATTTAAACGTAATGGTTTGCAAAGTGGTTTAATAAACCAAAATTTAAGCACTACTTCCTTTGGTTTAGTGGCTTTAAATCCCGCCAACACAGGAGTTAGTAATAGTGCATTTGGATCAGGTGCGTTAACTAATAACACTACAGGATATTTTAATACTGCTATAGGCACT
>JACMRI010000101.1 GCA_014376525.1 Bacteroidia bacterium
TAAAAACATCTGCCATAAATTATTAATCAAGAAAATTTAAACAGGCTCTAAGTATTTTAATTCATAACTTATATATTTGCATAACAACAAACACCCACATTAAAATGGTTACTTTAGAACAAACAAAAAACTTAACAGCACGCAAAGAAACATTGCGAGAATATCTTTGACTGGATAAAAAAGAACGCGAACTAGCCGAAATGCAAGAGCGTACGCTCAATCCTACATTTTGGGACAATGCCAAAAAAGCCGAAGCGCAACTCAAAGAAATACAACTCTTAAAAGTTTGGACAGAAGGTTTTGCCAAAGTACATGCCTCGTGCGACGACTTAGCAACCACTTACGAATTTTATAAAGAAGGAGACGTTACCGAAACCGAATTGCAAGAGCAATACGCCATTACCGAAAAACTGGTAGAAGAACTCGAATTTAAAAATATGCTTAGTGGCAAAGAAGATGCCCTAGACTGTGTGGTAGAAATAAACGCAGGAGCAGGCGGAACCGAAAGCTGCGACTGGTGCGCCATGATATGCCGTATGTACATAATGTGGGGCGAGAAACACGGAATAAAAGTAACAGAGCAAGATAGGCAAGACGGAGAGGTAGCTGGAATTAAGTCTGTAACATTGCAGTTTGAAGGTAATTTTGCGTACGGGTATTTAAAGGGCGAAAATGGCGTACACCGCTTAGTACGTATATCTCCGTTTGATTCTAATGCCAAGCGACATACCTCGTTTGCGAGTGTATATGCGTACCCATTAATTGATGATACTATAGAAATAGAAGTAAACCCAGGCGATATTACATGGGAAACTTTTAGGGCAGGTGGTGCAGGCGGACAAAACGTAAACAAGGTAGAAACTGCAGTACGACTATATCATAAGCCATCGGGTATTGTTATAAAAAACCAAGAGAGTAGATCGCAATTGCAAAATAAAGAAAACGCATTGCACTTATTAAAATCTCAGTTATACGAAGCTATAATGCGCCAACGGCTTGAGATTACTAATGAAATAGAAGCAGGTAAAAAAAAAATAGAATGGGGAAGTCAAATACGCAACTACGTATTGCACCCTTATAAGCTAGTAAAAGATGTACGTACTGGGGTTGAAAGCACCAATGCACAAGCAGTATTAGACGGTGAAATTGATCCGTTTATAAAAGCTTTTTTAATGGAATACGGAGCATCATCAAACAAGTAGTTTCTTACTACCAACATAAACACAACATTATTTATGCAAACAAAAATAATAATACACGGCGGTTTTTTTAGCGAATCATCAACTAGTGCCGAAGTTAAAAAATTAAAACAAGACGCCCTACAACGCATAGCTACTAATGCTTACAACTATTTGCAAGCACATACCGCAACCGAAACGGTAGTGTATGCTGTGGAGTTGCTAGAAAACGATGCCTTGTTTAACGCAGGCTTAGGTTCGCAAATACAAAGTGATGGAAAAATACGTATGAGTGCATCAATAATGGACGGCGAAACTCAAAAATTTAGTGGTGTTATAAATATACAAAACATACAAAACCCCATACAAGTAGCCCAAAAATTATTAAGCTATGATGATAGAGTATTAGGCGGTGAGGGGGCAAATGAATTTGCTACTGCAAATAATTTTCCTGCATATAACGTAGAGTTACCACAACGTAGAACAGAATATTTGCAAAAATTAAAATCAAAAGGCTTAGGTACTGTGGGTTGTGTAGCCTTAGATGCTAGCGGTAAATTAGCAGCCGCAACATCAACTGGTGGCAAAGGTTTTGAAATGGTAGGTCGCATATCCGACTCGGCAACTATAGCGGGTAATTATGCTAATGCGCATTGCGGTGTATCGTGCACAGGAGTAGGCGAAGATATAGTAAGTGGTGCGGTAGCCGCCAAAATAGTTATACGTGTAACCGATGGTTTTACTATTAAAGATGCATTCCAAAAAACATTTGCAGAACTAACTCCTTACGATGGTTTTGCAGGAGCAATTGGCATAGACGCACACGGAAATATATATAACCAAGATTCGCACCCAAGTATGGTATATGCTAGTTTTGATGGCACTGCAATGCAAGTATTCAACTAAAAAAACAACTATGCCTAAGCCCCAATAATTAGCAGGTAGTAGTTAATTGTGTATCTTTGAAAAAAAACAAACTATTATGCTAGAAAAATTAGAAGCCATAAAACGCCGATTTGAAGAGGTAGAACAAAAACTGAGCGACCCAACGGTAATATCGGACATGAAAAAGTTTAAGGTGTTTAACAAAGAATATAAAGACCTACAACCCATAATGGAAGGGCTACATAAGTACAAGCAAGTGCTTATGAATATAGATGCTGCCAAAGAAATTTTGGAAAACGAAAAGGATGTAGATATGCGCGATATGGCTAAGGAAGAACTAGAGGGAAGCCGTAAAATGCAAGACACCATGGAAGACGAAATTCGTATAATGATGATACCGCAAGACCCCGAAGACGACCGCAACGCAGTAGTAGAGCTACGTGCAGGTACAGGTGGAGATGAAGCATCAATATTTGCAGGCGATTTGTTTCGTATGTACAGCAAATTTTGCGATCGCCATGGTTTTAAATTAGAAGTGGTAGATCATAACAACGGAACATCGGGTGGGTATAAAGAGGTTATATTTAACGTAATAGGCGCAAAAGCTTACGGCACTATGAAATACGAAAGTGGTGTGCATCGTGTGCAACGTGTACCGCAAACCGAAACTATGGGGCGTGTACATACCTCAGCAGCTACTGTAGTAGTAATGCCCGAAGCCGATGAGTTTGATGTTGATGTGCGTGAAAACGATATACGCAAAGATACTTTTTGCTCAAGTGGTGCAGGTGGGCAATCAGTAAATACTACATACTCTGCCGTACGTTTAACACACATACCATCAGGTATTGTGGTGCAATGCCAAGACGAACGTTCGCAAATAAAAAACTACGACAAAGCACTAGGTGTATTACGTTCGCGTATATACGAAATAGAGTATAGCAAGCGTATGGAAGAACAAAGTAAACGCCGTAAAACTATGGTAAGCTCTGGCGACCGTAGTGCTAAAATACGTACTTACAATTATCCACAAAGTCGTGTAACCGACCACCGCATAGGTTATACCATATACAACCTACCTACTTACATGGACGGAGATATAATAGAAGTAATAGATGCCCTACAAGTAGCCGAAAATGCCGAGAAACTAAAAGGAGGAGGGTTTGCGCTGTCGTAATATAAAATTATAATTATTAAATAGTTACTTAATATACTAAAATTACGTTGGTCGAGTTCATCGAAGCATACATAATTTAATGTATTGCTTAGTAAACTTAAATAACATACCATAATTAAGAATGTGGTATACTAACAACACATTATTTTTTTGTAATAAACACACTTTCAATTTGATATTCCTATATATTTGTACTGTGAATTGTTTAACTAAAAAAACTAACTTACAATGAAAAACTTAGAAGAAAAAATTGGGGCTTTAGCCGCCGATTTAAAACCACTTACACCAGCACAAATAACACTATCGCAACACAAAAGCCGTGAGGCACTCATGTGGATTGGCATAGTAAGTATGATAATGTTTTTTGCAGGATTAACAAGTGCTTATATAGTACGCCGCGGCGAGGGCGGCTCGTGGATAAATATAGATTTGCCTTACTTATTTTATTATTCTACTGCATTTTTACTAATAGGCAGTATTGCATTTAGTTATGGTTATAATAAGTTAAAAGCAGGGGAGTTACGCGCATTTAAGTTAGCCGTGTTTGCCACTTTAGTATTGGGCGTATTATTTACTGTTATGCAATTTAAAGCTTACGGCTATTTGGTACAACATGGTTTGTATTTAGCTAGTAAAAATCCAGCAAGTAGCTTTTTATATATTATAACAGCTGCGCATTTAGCCCACTTAATTGGCGGTATATTAATGCTAGCATTTATCTTATTTAAAGCTTTGCGCAATAAATATTCGGCTACACAACACCACGGAATATACGTAGCAAGTATCTTTTGGCACTTTTTAGGGGTGTTATGGTTACTTTTGTTTTTGTTTTTAATATTTTTTCGCTAAAATTGCACACAAATTATAACAAAACAATTATTCAATAAATTAATAACCAATATCTAATTTAATAATGAGTTCGCAAAGTGCAACATTAAACAACACCGCATGGGACGGAGGAAAATCGCCATTTGGCGTAAGTTACGGAAAAATGATGATGTGGTTTTTCTTAGTATCAGACGCTCTATCTTTTGGAGGATTACTAGTAGCTTATGGCTTCATGCGCCATAAATACCCAGAGGTTTGGCCTGATCCAAGTCAAGTATTTACACACTTTCCTGGCACGCACGCTTCTATACCCTTGGCGTATGTAGGTTTAATGACATTTATTCTAATTTTGAGTTCAGTAACTATGGTACTTGCTGTTGAAGCCGGTCATCGTAACGACAAAAAAGAAGTAGAAAAATGGATGCTGCTTACTATTATTGGTGGATTAATGTTCGTAGGTTCTCAAGCGTGGGAGTGGTACAATTTTATTATTGGTTCGCACGAAGGTGCTTTGCGCACAGTATTTGAAGATGGTAAATGGATTGAAAAAACAATATATGGAGCCAACCTACAATACAATGAATATGGCTTGCCAGTATTTGGCGATTTCTTTTTCTTTATTACAGGTTTCCACGGTACGCATGTGTTTTCGGGAGTTGTAATTAATTTTATTATTTATGTAAATGTGATAAAAGGCACTTACGAAAAAAGAGGTCATTATGAAATGGTAGAAAAAGTAGGTTTATACTGGCACTTTGTAGATTTGGTGTGGGTGTTTGTATTTACATTCTTCTACTTGCTATAATTTAATTTAAGCCAACAACCATCTATACTTAATACTATTTTTTTAAAACATACACACAATGGAATTCAACGACAATTTCCCTAGTTACGAAACTATGGCACACCATTCCGAGGAGGAAGGTAAATTAAAACGCAAAGAATTATGGAAAGTTTTTTTCATACTCTCGGCAATAACAATCGTAGAATTAATTATTGGTTTTTATCCGTCATCGTTTAGTTCTATGGCACTAAAAATTATTTTTATTGGCGGTACATTACTCAAAGCTGGTTTTATAGTATTATCGTTTATGCATTTGGGCGAAGAGGTAAAAACACTGCGTTATATAATTATTGCACCGTATGTTTTTTTTATTATTTACTTATCGTTTATAGCTTTAAACGAAGGTTTATATAGCGACGGACACAAAGCTACTATGGATAAAAACGTGTTGCTACACAGCCAAATTAAAGGTGCTGAAGCTCCTGCTGCTAAAACAACAGAAGCACACCATTAAGAAATAAAAAATTAAAACAATTTGAAACGCCGTATTGAAATTAATTTCAATACGGCGTTTTGCTTAAAACAAATAATTAACCGTTTCCCAAACACATCACAAATTCCCCTTTTGAGGGATGCCTGAAAAGCGAGGTGGTAATAATATGTAATCGACCGTGTCCATATTGCCGAAAATAATTATAAAAAACTCACAACGTACACGATTAAAACCGTGCATTATAAAAAAAAACTAAAAATGACTACTATCCTTTGGTTTAGACGAGACTTGCGTCTGTTTGATAACGCCGCTTTGTACTACGCATTAAAACAAAATACCAACGTGCAACCTATATTTATATTTGATAAAAACATACTGTCAAAACTTACTGATGTAAGCGATGCTCGCATAACCTTTATACACCAAGCATTACAGGCTATGCAGTTGCAACTAGAGGCAGTAGGAAGTTCGTTGCGAGTATTTTATGACACGCCACAAAATGTATTTGCACAATTAGTAACCGAGGGAAACATTAATGCCGTATACACCAACCATGATTATGAACCTTACGCAACCGAGCGCGAAGCACTTATAACAAACGTTTTAGCGCCGCATAACATTGCTTTTAATACCTACAAAGATCACGTTATATTTGAAAAAAGCGAAGTAACCAAAGACGATGGTAAGCCCTATACCGTGTTTACACCGTATGCAAACAAGTGGAAAAAAACAATTACCCCATTCCAATTAAAAGAGTACCCAAGTAAAGTGTATTTTAACAACTTAATAAAAACACCGCCACACCCCTTGCCAACATTGCAAAGTATGGGTTTTGAAAAAAGCACCATACCAATACCTCCTATTAAATGGGACGAAAATCAAATACGCAATTACACCGAACAGCGCAATTATCCAGCAGTAGCGGGTACTACACGCCTAAGCGTTCATTTGCGTTTTGGTACGGTAAGTATTCGTCAGTTGGCTAAAGCAGCAATGCCTCTTAACGAAACTTGGCTCAATGAGCTTATCTGGCGCGACTTTTACGCCACTATATTGCACCACTACCCACATAGTGCCGCTACCGCATTTAAACCTGCCTACGACCGCATAACTTGGCGCAACAACGAGCAAGAGTTTGCTGCTTGGTGCAACGGCGCTACTGGCTATCCAATAGTAGATGCAGGCATGCGAGAACTAAATACCACAGGCTTTATGCACAACCGTGTACGTATGATAGTGGCTAGTTTTTTAACCAAACATTTACTAATAGATTGGCGATGGGGCGAACGTTATTTTGCACAAAAACTATTGGACTTTGACCTTAGTGCCAACGTAGGCGGTTGGCAATGGGCAGCAGGCAGCGGTTGCGATGCAGCGCCTTATTTTAGAGTGTTTAGCCCAATGGAACAAACCAAAAAATTTGATGGTAAATTACTGTACATAAAAAAATGGGTGCCCGAAGTAGATAATATCATAAAATACCCCAAGCCAATAGTAGAACATAAGTTTGCACGAGAGCGAGTACTTGCTACCTACAAAAAAGCATTGACGGAAGTAGAATAAAATGATCAAAACACAAAACACCATACACCCCATAAGTGCACTACTGTTACGCTGGTATGCTACACAAAAGCGAGATTTGCCGTGGCGCAACAGTAGTAACGCGTACTATATATGGTTATCGGAAATTATACTGCAGCAAACACGTGTAGCGCAGGGTATGCCCTATTATTTAAATTTTGTACAGGCGTATCCTACCGTGCAAGATTTGGCTAATGCACCCGAACAAGATATACTTAAACTATGGCAAGGATTGGGTTATTACAGTAGAGCACGTAACCTACACGCCGCAGCAAAAATGGTAGTTACCGATTACAGCGGAATATTTCCAACACAATACTCAGAGCTAAAAAAACTAAAAGGCGTGGGCGAATATACAGCATCGGCAATAGCATCGTTTGCGGTTAATGAACCCAAAGCTGTGGTAGATGGTAATGTATATAGGGTGCTTAGCCGTTTGTATAATATTGAAACGCCTATTGATACCAACGAGGGTGTAAAATTATTTTCGCAATTAGCGTATGAATTATTACCCACTGTACACGCTGGCGAACATAACCAAGCCATGATGGAAATGGGCGCAATATGTTGTAAACCCAAATTGCCTACTTGTGTGCAATGCCCTGTAATAGACTATTGCGAGGCATATAAGCATAATACTATAAATGAACGCCCTATAAAAAGTAAGAGGACGAAAGTAACCGCACGTTATTTTTATTACTTAATAATAAATGATAAAAAACAGCATACGCTTATACACCAACGTACAGCAGGCGACATTTGGCAAGGCTTGTACGAGTTTGTATTAATAGAAAATGCAATTGCTTTTGATGAAAAAGAACTGCTTGTAGCCATACAAGAAAAATTAAATAGTACTAAGTTTAAATTAAAGCAAACATCAACAACACATAAGCATGTATTAAGTCACCAACATTTGCACACTATTTTTTGCGAGATAGAAGTAGCCAAACTACCAATAATTATAGGCACTGTAGCTATTCCGTACAACCAAGTAAACACTTATCCACTACCCCGATTAATCGATAAATATTTAAATATATAACCAATAATACATTCTTTACATGATACTTACTGATACACACATACATTTATATTATCCTGAATATGAAACTCCAGTAAACCAACTTATAGCACAAGCCGCAACACGCAATGTAACTCGTTTTTTTTTGCCTAATGTAGATGTAGCCACCATACCTATGATGTACAAAGTACACGAGGCGCACCCTAATTGTACGTATATGATGATGGGCTTGCACCCGTGTAGCGTAACCGAAAATTATATGCAGGATTTAGTATTAATGGAAAATGAATTAAACAGCGGTAAACTATTTTGTGCTATAGGCGAAATTGGTCTGGATTTGTATTGGGACAAAACCCTATTGCACGAACAACTCATCGCCTTTGAAATGCAAATAAAATGGGCGTTGCAGCGTAATATACCCTTTGCTATACATTGCCGAAAAGCATTTGACGAAGCCTACGCATTATTATTAAAAATAAAAAAAGAACAAAAAATAGAAAAGTTTAAAGGCGTGTTTCATTGCTTTAGCGGCACGCTGGACCAAGCGCAATTAATAATAAAATTGGGCTTTTACTTAGGTATAGGAGGTGTAGTAACTTATAAAAACAGTGGCATACAACAGGTGGTAGAAGCTATAGATTTGCGACATATAGTATTAGAAACCGATGCACCATACTTAGCTCCAGTGCCTTACCGTGGCAAAACTAATATGCCAGTATATTTGGCAGATATAGCAGCACAAATAGCATTTATAAAACATATAACTATAGATGAGGTAGCAAGTATTACCACACAAAACTCAATAGATTTATTTGGAGTATAATTTTAATTAAATAACTTAGCTATGTGTTATTTGATATTTAAAATAAAACCAACATATTTTAATAATACACTTTAGTACAATTTTATAGTTTATATTCGTTACGTATTAATAAACAATTGCACATTAAATTACACAAACTTTTACTAAAAATAAACGTTACTAAAAATAAATGCTATGAAAAATAATTACAAATTACAATTTATAAACGGTGGTTTAAAATCATATAAAGTGTGTTGTAAGACAAGATTAAGCGGACATTATACGCCCAATCCTATTTTAGGAAGCGCAGCCTGTAAAATACAAAAACACATTCAATTTACTGCAGCTTTATTACTCTTAGCTTTATGCTCGATGAGCGGAGCCGAAGTGCAAGCCCAAAACAATGTAGGTATAGGTACCACTACGCCCAATCCTAAAGCAGTACTGGAACTAAACTCCAACGATAAAGGTTTTTTAGCGCCACGTATGAACACCACGTTTATGAATGCAATAGCACCAACAGCTACCGAAAACGCATTGCTTATATATAATACCGACAGCGCTTGCTATCATTTTTATAATGGAGTGGCTTGGAAAAATCTCTGCCAAAAAGGAATAGATACTGCTTTAATAAATAAGGCTATAAAAAACTATTTGGGAAGCGCAAATTTTACTACTATTATTAATAACGCAATAGTAAACAACGCTATTATAGATACTAGTATTACCAATTATACTAATATAAATAATGCCGTAATAGATACTAGTATTACCAATTATGCTAATATAAATAATGCTATTATAGATACTAGTATTACCAATTATGCTAATATTAATAATGCCGTAATAGATAGTAGTGTAACTAACTACGCTCAAGTTGGCCATTTGCAAGGCGGTTGGGGTAGTATGGATAGTTTACAAATAGGTGGTAAAAACATAATGAAAACCATTAGCGATAGTATAGGTGCACAAGCGTGGTTAAAAAAAGGGAACATTACTAATGCTTCCAACTTTATAGGTACTATTAA
>JACMRI010000001.1 GCA_014376525.1 Bacteroidia bacterium
CCCACTTATGCGTGTATAGGCCGTGTATGTTGCGCTACACATACACGAAACACAGGTTTGGGCAAACTGTTAATGCAAACGGCATTGCAACACACAACTACTGTAATGCAAGAACCCATAATTAAAATAAGTGCACAATATTATTTACTACAGTTTTATACTGCATTAGGTTTTGTGGCTCAAGGCGAAATATATTTGGAAGATAATATTGAGCATATAGCTATGGTGTATGGGGAGTAATCAACCATACAAATTTAAACTAACCTTTGTCAGGCAATGCTAAAGCCTAAAATATTTAGTAAAACTCTTAACTAGTTTAAAATAAATCTTCTCTAAAAAAAAGAGATTATCAACTTAGTTGATAATCTCTTTTTTTTATAATTAGTTTAAAACCTACTTAATTTAATATTATTTTTTCTATTACATCGCCACCACGTATTGCATCTAGTACAGGTAGTCCATCGATAATTTTTCCAAAACAAGTATGTACGCCATCTAGGTGTTGTGTGTTGCTACGGTTGTGGCATATAAAAAACTGCGAACCGCCTGTGTTAGGCCCACGGTGAGCCATAGATAGCACTCCTTTGTCGTGGTGTTGTTTTGTACCTTTTGTTTCACAATTAATAGTGTAACCTGGTCCTCCTGCGCCTGTACCTTCTGGGCAACCGCCTTGTACCATAAAATCAGAAATTACACGGTGAAATTTCAATCCGTTGTAAAAACCTTTGTTTATTAGTTTAGTAAAATTTTCTACTGCAATAGGGGCATCGTCATTATACAATTCAAATTTCATAATGCCTTTGTTGGTGTGCATTTCACCAGTAGTAAGAGTTATTTCGCTCATTGGTTTTTAATTTAATTATGATTTATATTTTTATTTCGTTGTTTTCGCCTTCAAAAAAATGGTATTCCATAAAATTGTAAGCCGTAACTGCTTTTACGTTTATTCGTTTTTTATACTTCCACATCCATTTCATACGCAAGCTCGGAAAGCCCGATTTTAAATAACCAGCTATATACGGGTGCATACTTATATTAATGCTCGATGGGTTGTTTTCATTTACTATAAAACGTAGGTTATTTTCTATTTCGTCAGTAAATAATACGCTTGCTTTTATTTCGCCCGTGCCTTTGCATACAGGGCACTGCTCGCTGGTATCTACCTGCATTTGAGGGCGTACACGGCTACGAGTTATTTGTATTAATCCAAACTTAGATGGCGGCAATATATTGTGTTTTGCCTTGTCCGATTTCATTTCGTCACGCAGTTTTTCAAACAATTGCAAACGATTTTCGGCGCTATGCAAGTCAATAAAATCTACCACAATAATACCTCCCATATCTCTCAAACGCAACTGTCTGGCCACTTCACGGGCAGCGTCTAAGTTTACATCTAAGGCATTTATCTCTTGTGTATTACTTGCTTTAGCCCGTGGTCCACTGTTTACGTCTATTACGTGCATAGCTTCGGTATGTTCTACCACTAGGTATGCGCCGTTTGCCATGTTTACTACTCGTCCAAAACTTGCTTTCATTTGTCGTTCCAAACCAAATACATCAAACATAGGTTCGCTACCTTTATATAGTTTTAAAATATTAACACGCTCGGGCGCAATACTTTGCAAATATTCTTTGGTGTCGTTATATACTTTTTCGTCGTCTATATGTATTGCACTAAACGAATCGTTGAGCATATCTCTCAATATTACGTTGGTTCGGTCTATCTCTCCTAATAATTTTTGCCCTGGTTGTGCTGTTTTAAGGTTGGTATATATATCGTCCCAGCGTTTTAGTAAGTCTTTCATATCACCTTCCAACTCCTCTATAGATTGGTCTTCGGCTACGGTACGAATTATTACACCAAAGTGGCGAGGCAACGAACCTGTTATTAATTTCTTTAAACGATTTTTTTCTTCGTTGCTACGTATTTTTTGCGAAACCGATACTTTGTTCGAAAACGGAATAAGCACTATGTAACGCCCAGCCAATGATATTTCGGTAGTAATGCGTGGTCCTTTGGTACTTATAGGTTCTTTGGCTATTTGTATTACTATGTTGCCAAGTCCGTTAAGTATATCTTGTATTTGCCCTACTTTGGGCACGTCTTCTTCTTTTACAAAGTTAGATAGTAAGGCTTGTTTTTGCTTGCCTTGCTGTACTAATTTGGAGTATTGTATTAATGATTTTACCTGCGGGCCAAGGTCTAGATAGTGTAAAAAAGCGTCTTTTTCGTAACCTACGTCCACGAAAGCAGCATTAAGTCCAGGCATTATTTTTTTAATACGCCCTAAGTATATATCGCCTACATTCCAGTCGCTGTTACGCGGTTCTTTGTGTAGTTCGGTAAGTCGTTTATCGGCAGTTAAAGCTATAACTACCTCTTGTTGGTTAGCGTGTACAAAAAGTTCGTTTGCCATAATTGTATATGTTGAAATTTTACTTTTGTATTATTTTTTATAATATTTAGTAAAATTGATGTGTGAGTTTTTAAAATAAAAATGCGTATAACCCTTAACATATAAGGATTTTACGCATTTTTTAGTTAAGAAAAAACTATTTCTTTTTCTTATGACGGTTTTTTCTTAAACGTTTTTTTCTTTTGTGAGTAGCGATTTTATGACGCTTTCTTTTTTTTCCGCTTGGCATAGTTTATTTGCTTTAGGTTTGGGGTTAATATTAATTGATTTGTTTTTTATTTCAATTGGCGAATATACTTATCTACTTCGTTAATTACTAATGCGTCGTTGCTTTTTTCTTTAAATGTTTGTAAGTTTTTGATAGCCATAGACTTATTTCCCATAGACGCATACACTTCGCCTATGTACAAATAGGCTTCGGTGTATTTTGGATTTATTTTTAATATTTTCTCAAAGCGTGCTACCGCCTTATCGTATTGCTTTGATTGCACAGCAAACATTGCCAAACGTAGGTGCGCATCTATGTAAGTACTGTCTGTAGTTACTACTTCTCGCAATAGCGTAATACCTTGCATTGGGTTGTCGGACGTCTCTACATAGCAAGAGCCTAACAAGGTTTTTACTTCTAAATCGTTGGGTGTCAATATCAATACTTTATTAAATGCCTCTACGGCTTTGGTGTAGCAGTAAGTGCTTACGCAATTATTATTGGCACTAAACTTTGTAGCGTTGTAATATCTACCCGCTATTTTTTTTATGCTTGCCGCATCAGTACTATTTGCGTAGGCTTGCTGTGCAATGCTTGCTGCTATCACATTTTGATTTTTGCTTGTAGCCAAGCGTATTGCCGAGTCGGGGTATTGTTTCAGTGCTTTTAATTGCGTATTAAGTTGGTTGGGCATAGCTTTGTATAAACTATCTACCATGGTTTCAAAGCACTTATCGTCTAGTTGTTTTGCCTTGGGAATGTCTCTGGTTGCGGTTTGTTGTTGCTGTGTACGAGGCATAAACACAAGTACTACAATTAGTAGTAATGTACCTATAAGTATTCCTAATTGTAGTTTATTTAGTTTCATTACGCGTCAATTTGTTAGCTTCTTTGATGGTACCTTTAACTTCTGCTTTTATTTTCATTTTAAATTCTTTGGCTATTTTAAATGTAGCCAAATAATGTTCAGGCACTTTTATTTCTATATTACTTTTAACAATGCGAGCGGTTTTCTCTGCACGTTTTTTTAGTAAAAAACTACCAAACCCGCGTAAGTGCACATCTTCGCCTTGTAGCATATTGCGTTGTACGCTTGCCATAAATGCTTCAACTATTTGGCTTACTACCTCTTTGGGTTGTTTGGTGTGGCGTTCTATATCGTATATTAAATCTGCTTTGGTCATTGTATATTTTATTATTCAGTATATTGTTTAAATACAAAGTTTATCCCACTTAGTTTGTGTAATAAATCGCCTGCATCGTGCATGTCTTCGTCTTCTTCGTGGTAGTACCAGTTTACCGTAAGTTTTATTTGATGGTACAGGCACATATTAGAAAATGCTGTAATTATTTTTAACAAATACTTAGCGCTTGTGGTACTAAAATATTTTAGATTTACCTGCAGTGTTATTGAGTCGTTAGGAGGTTTTACATTGCCCAATTCATCATTTATCCATGTTATTACAGGGTCGTATATTTTGTGGCTATTTTCGGGTACACTTATACCTTTAATACTGTAAATGTTTGCATTAATATCAAAATGTATACACGGAGTGTCTTCGGTTTCTTTTAAATACAATTTAGTTGCTGCTTCCATTGTTTATCGTTATTAAATTTTGCTGTTTTTATGCTTCGCTGTTTGTTTTTTTGCCTAAGCGTGCTACCAAATTTTCGGCTCCATCAAGTAACTTTTTTAACACATCAAAATAAAGCATTATTATTAATAATATACTTGTGAACCATATAATTAATATGTTTGCCCAAAACGTATTTACGGCTACTCCAAATATTATTTTTTGTGGTGCGTAAAAATGCGTGCGTATAAACGATGTGCGCAATGGCGACTTAAATACTGGGTCGGCTTTTTGTATAAGCATACCCCTTACTTCGGTTATTTTATTGAGGTCATTGCCGTTTTTAACCATATTGCTCACACTTTCGTTGGCGTATTCGTCTTGCATTTTTTGAAATGCTTCACGCCCTCCTGCTGCTTTTTCAAGTTTATATACTACACCATCTTTTTTGTCGCTGGCTTTGTTGTACTGGCGCATATAGTGTTTGCCTAATTGTGCCGATAGTATCCGTAGGTCTTGTATAAGTGCTTTGTTAAAATTTGCGGGTTTTATGTTAGCTAACTTTTTGTAAGTTACCTCGGTGTTGTTTTCTAACTCGTAGGTAAGTTCATTTTTAAGTAAAAGTACATCTTGCTCAAACTCGGCTACTGGCGTATGTTTCATATTCACATAGTTTTCGCACTTATCTATTTTTTTGTCTATTTCTTTTATCCAATAATCTTTTTTAAACTGAGCTTCGCTCATTTGTTTGTCAAATTTGTAAAACTGAGCTTCAAATTTATTATTGGCAAATTGATTAACTGCCAATGCCTCAAACGCCCAGCGTGAGGTCATTATATCACCCGCAAACGGCACATTGTTTTGGGAAGTAATAGCAGGATTTAGTTTTTCAAACTTAACAATAACACCACTTAATAATATTTGAGGTATTATTAAAAAAGGAATAAGTATATAAATAGTAACCGCCGAATTAAATGTTGCCGATATGTTCAATCCCAACAAATTAGCCCAACACGAGGTAGTAAATAGTATTAAAAAATAATCCCAAAACATACCTTGCACGCCCAATATACCATTACCAATAAGTATAAACGACGTTGTTTGTATTGCCGATAGCGCAAACATTATCATTATTTTGGATAATAAATAACTTCCCTTACTTAGATTTAGGAACGACTCTCGTTTTAGTATTTTTCTATCTCTAATTATTTCTTCGGCACTTACCGTTAAGCCTATAAATAATGCTACTACCACTGCCATAAATAAGTATGCTGGCATATTTTCATTTTCACGAAATATGTAGCCTACTTTGTTGTTTACATCAATATCATAATAGCGTATTAAATACCCTAATATGGTTGCTAACAAAGGGGCTTCGAGCAAGTTGATGGCTATGTACTGCGTGTTGGTTAGTTTTGACTTAACATCACGTGTAATAAATATTATTAACTGATTAAAAAAATTAGGTATTTTAAATGTGCTTTTGGGCGCATCGGTTTCTATTTTTATGTTTTTGTTGGTAAAGTCGGGGCGTGTTAAGTAATGTTCGTTCCATTCGCTTGGCTTATACTTGCGCTTGCGTGTAGGATTGCCATATTCGTCCACTACCTTGGTTTCTATAATATTAAATATCTGTTCAGTATTAACGTTACCACACGTATTACATTCACTTTCATCGGCATTTACTTGGTTGGCCAATCGTTTAAAATAACTAACTGCATCAACAGGATTGGCGTAGTAAATAGGAAAACCGCCTACGTCCAAAATCATCAATTTATCAAACATTTTAAATATGTCGGACGAAGGCTGATGTATAACCACAAATATTAATTTTCCTTTGAGAGCAAGTTCCTTAAGTAAGTCCATAATGTTTTCAGAATCGCGCGATGATAAACCTGATGTTGGTTCATCAACAAACATTACTGCGGGCTCACGTATCAATTCTAGTGCTATGTTTAAGCGCTTGCGCTGACCGCCCGATATTGTTTTTTCTAGCGGACTACCTACTTTTAAATTACGAGTTTCGTACAATCCCAAATCGTTTAATGTGCCGTGTACTATCTCTGTTATTTGTTCGTCGCTGTATCCATCAAAACATAATTTGGCATTAAAAAATAAGTTTTCAAACACTGTTAATTCTTCAATTAACAAATCGTCTTGAGACACAAATCCTATAACCCCTTCTAACTTTTCTTTTTGTGTATGTAGGTTTATGTTGTTGATTAATACTGCTCCGCTTGATGGGGTTTCGTTACCATTAAGCACGTTAAGCAATGTGGACTTACCTGCCCCCGAACCGCCCATTATTCCTATTAATTTGCCACTTTCTTCGGCAAAGTTTAATGGGTGTAAACCTGTTTTTCCGTTTTTAAATTTGTACTGTAATTCGTCGGCCACAAATGATATTCCTGCTGATGAATTATCTTTTAAATAACGAGAAATAATATCGCTGTAATAAATTGGTTGTGTTTTGCTACTGCGTAATGATGAGCCTTGCGTAAGAACATACACACGTGTTGGCAATATGTTGGTACCGTTCAAAAACAACTCGGCACTACCATACAAGCGCAACACATACATACCTATGCTAGAAAAGTTTAATATACGTACACTACCCTGCAAGCCCTCTATATATAAGTGTTTGCTTAATTGTAGTTCGTTGTTTTTAATACTGTTAATAATTAATTGTTGGTCAATATCATCAACATTAATTGTGGCAGGATTGCTAAATTTGTTTAATCTTTTATACTCTTCTTCGTCAATGTTAAAAGTAAGTGCAACAGTTTCAACAAACTCTAATTCTTGCTCGGTGACTGATTCATTTATAAATATAAATTCGAGCAAACGTATTACCACAATAAACTTTTGGCGTTGCTCCAACTCGGCATTTATGTCTGTACATATTTTTAGTACCTTAACAGAGCTCGATGATGTACGTTTGCGTTTTTTTTCGCCATCGCCACCACCTTGAAATTTCTCCAATTGCTCGTCGAACAATCGCAAATACTCTAATACTAACTCCGAGTTAAGTTGTTGGCGTAGGAATAATTCTACCAGTTTACGTCCTTCTACAAACGTTCCACCGTCGTCGCTACGTGCTATGATAGCGAACAATTGCATTAGGGCTTTTAATATTTTTTCACTCATGTTTTTTAGTTATATAGTGTAATGTTATATTTGAAATTTTAAGAATTATGCAATTTGAAATTTTGTCCTAAATATACTTTGCGCACTTGTTCATCGGCAGCTAGCTCTTCAGGAGTACCGTGTTTAAGTATTTTACCTTCAAATAATAAGTAGGCTCTATCTACTAACGCAAGGGTTTCGTGTACGTTGTGGTCAGTAATTAATATGCCTATGTTGCGCTCTTTTAGTTTACTTACTATAGTTTGAATGTCCTCTACCGCAATAGGATCAACTCCTGCAAAGGGTTCGTCCAATAGTATAAATTTAGGATCAACCGCCAAGGCACGTGCTATTTCGGTACGGCGACGTTCGCCACCGCTCAAAAAATCGCCTCTATTGGTGCGTATGTGCTGTAGGCTAAATTCGTTTAATAATTGTTCTAGTTTTTCGTTGCGCTGTTTTTTGTTAAGGTCTGTAAATTCTAAGGCTGCCATAATATTATCTTCAACACTCAACTTACGAAATACGCTTGCTTCCTGCGCCAAATAACCCACACCCAGCTTTGCACGCTTATACATAGCCATGTGTGTAATGTCTTTATCGTCCAAAAAAACTTTGCCCTCGTTGGGTGTAACCAAGCCTACCGTCATATAAAAAGTTGTGGTTTTGCCAGCGCCATTTGGCCCAAGTAAACCCACAACTTCTCCCTGCTTTACATTAACTGATACGTTATTTACCACGTATCGGTTTTTATATTTTTTAACTAAGTTTTCAGCGCGTAACTCCATGTTGCGAAGTTAAGATAAAAAGTTAATTTTTAAACTACTTATTTACTTTCTTTAACTGTCATATCTATAGTCTTATCACTTGCCAAAATAGTAATTTTATGGCTATTTTGGCTCTAAGTAGGGTCTATGGTTATGTTGTATTTATTTGAAAATATAAATATTTATTGTATGGCACCTAATCATTTTTTTATACTGTAAGAATATTGCAAAACATATTACATTAATTTTACTGCTGTTTTTAGGTTTTACAATAGAACTCTTTACTCATTTACGAGTATCAATTATTTGGTTAAGCTGTTTCATTTTACAAATACACTCTTTTTTTAGTAAAAATTGTTTTTAAAAAATCATTTTAGCTTTTTTCTTCAGTAATAATATGAACTTTAACAATATTGTAACAGTCCAAATGTTTTATAACTGATTAACTAATCTTTATTTATGCTTTGGGGGCTGAAAGAGTCAAGAGCTTATGTAATACAATACGAATATGGTTTTCGGTTCTACTACCGCATTAGGAAGTATTTTTGAATATTTAATAAAAATTAATATTAAAATGTAAGACGCTAACTATCTATTAAACGTAAGCGCTTTACCTTTACTTTTTTCAGTTATTGTGCCATTGTTATACACCATATTACCATTTACAAATGTGTATATAACGCTTGCTTTAAAAGTATAGTCAGTAAACGGACTCCAACCACATTTGCTAAGTATGTTTTGTGGTGTAACGGTGTAAGGTTTATTTAAGTTTACCAAAGTCAAATCAGCATAATAGCCCTTGCGCAAGTAGCCACGTTTAATTATTTGAAACAAGTCTGCCATATTATGACACATTTTTTGCGCTATCATTTCCAATGATATTTTGCCTTCACTGTGTTTTTGTAACATAGCTTGTAAGGCGTGTTGCACCAACGGTCCGCCACTTGGGGCTTGTAGGTAAGGTTGTTGCTTTTCGTGCAGGGTATGTGGTGCGTGGTCGGTAGCTATTACATCTATATTACCGTTGTATAATCCTTGCCATATTGCGGTTTTATCGTGGATAGTTTTTATTGCAGGATTCCATTTTATAAAATTACCTTTTGTAGTATAATCCGTATCATCAAACCATAAATGATGTATGCAGGCTTCGGCTGTAATGCGTTTGGTAGTAAGCGGTTCGGTGGTAAATAAATCTACCTCTTTAGCACTTGATATATGTAGTATGTGCAAGCGAGTATCATATTTTTTTGCTAATGCTACGGCTTTACTCGATGATGCGTAACAGGCTTCAGCAGAGCGTATAATAGGGTGTTGGCTTACTGGTATAGCATCGCCAAAAGTAGCTATGGCATGTTGTAAGTTTCGTTTTACGGTTGCTTCATCTTCGCAGTGCGTGGCTATTATAGTTTTGGCTTGTTTAAATATTTTAGAAAGTACTTCGTCATTATCTACCAGCATATTGCCAGTGCTACTTCCCATAAATATTTTTATGCCACACACATTTTTTATATCCGTGGCTAATATCTCATCTAAATTATCATTACTAGCACCCATAAAAAAAGAATAGTTAGCTAGCGACACTTGCGCAGCTCTATCCATTTTTTGTTGCAATAACTCTTGTGTAAGTGTAGCTGGGTTGGTATTGGGCATTTCCATAAAGCTAGTAATACCTCCTGCTATTGCGGCTTTAGCTTCAGTATAAATTTCTCCTTTGTGGGTTAAACCAGGTTCTCTAAAATGCACTTGATCATCAATAATACCAGGAAAAACATGCAAGCCAGTAGCATTTATTAGTTCTATGTTGGCATCGTTTATAAGCACGTCTGGCGGTAATATATCCGTTATTATATCGTTGGTAATAATAATAGTTTTAGGTGCTACTATACCATCATTTACAAGCTTTCCGTTAATTATTGCTTTAGTCATGGAGTTTTTTTTAGCCTTTATTGTTTTATTCTACTATGGTTTCTATTATTGTAAGTAATTCGTCTTCAATGTGCATTTTATGTAAGTCTTCGCCAATAAATACAATTACGTTTTTGCGTTCTTCGGCAGTTTTCCATACTGGTCCATAATCCAACATATAATTATCGTGTATGGCTTGAAATACCAATTTCTTATCTTCATTTTCAATACTGAATATACCCTTAGCTCGGTATATTTTATCACCATTGTTAGTAAGAAAATTAAACAACCAACGGTCTAGCAATACTGGGTTTATGTGTGGTGTATCTAATGCAATACTTTTGCTAGATATGCTAAATTTATTGGTTTGCGAAGCTATTGCCGATGGTGTATTAAGCGCAGCCATTGATGGCTTTAGTGTACTAAAATTTATTTTACTTGTAGTTAACTTTTCTACTGCACTTAGTGTAAAGGCATTGAGCGTAAGTAGTGTTTCGTAGCTATTGAATGCTGCGGTTGTAACTATTTTACAATCGTTATTTATACGTGTAATACTTTGGATTACTTTTTTTAATTCATCAGTAGATAATGCCTCCGTTTTACTTATAAGCACCACATTGGCATATGCTATTTGCTTGGCATATAACGGCACTGCCGATAAATGTAGGGCATGATTTAGTGCATCTACTACCGTTACAATGGCATTTATTTTAAAACTAAGTTGTACATTGGTGTTTTCTAGCAAATTATTTAAAATTACACCAGGCTCGGCAAGCCCAGTGGTTTCTACTATTATGTGCTTGGGTATGTGTTTTTCCCCTTTATCAAATACAGTAAAAAGGGCTTCCTGAAAATCGTTATTGAGTGAGCAACACACACAACCATTTTTGAGTTCTATAAGGTTGTTAGTGTTTAGTAATTCAGTGTCTATGCTTGTTTCGGCGTATTCGTTTTCTATCACAAATATATCGTTGGTTGCTTGTGTATTGAGTATTTGGTTGAGTACAGTAGTTTTTCCTGCCCCCAAAAAACCAGTAAGTATAGTTATGGGTATTCTGTTTTTTAGCATAATTAGTGTACGTTGTTTTTGTATATAAATTCTACTTTTTCGGTGCTTAATTTTACATTTCGCACATAGCTAGGTTGTTTGTTAAGCAATAGTTTTAGCTTATTGTTATAGTTTGATTTGATATTATTTTCACTAATTGATACTTGTGCATAATCGGCTATTAATGAAAAATCGGTAGCTGTTACTTGTTTGAATTTTGACAGTGGAACTAAGCACGTAATTGGTACTTTATCGGGAAATGTTTTTATTGTTTTTTTATCGGGTATGTTAGTTACTTGCACAGGTAGTGTAAATTTGGCTTCGGTAAATTCTTCTATTATTATACTTACATATACTTTTTGCACGTTGGCGGATATGTTTTTAATTCCTTCAGGTAGCTTTATAGCTAGGGTTTGCGCTACATTGGCTTGTAAGTTTTTTTGTGTAAAATTTTCGGTGCTTACTTCTTTAATAGTGCTTAATGCTATACTATCGCCGAATAGCTCAAGCGTTTTGGGCTGAATAGTAATAGGCTCAGTTATAAAAAACTTAGGAGCATAACTGAGCAATGCACTAAATTTTATGGGTACTCGTTTGCTGTGTTTTTTGCGCAGTGTAAAGTGTATTGCATTGGGTTGTATACGTATAATACTTAAACCGTAAGGTATTTGGGCGTTAATACTACTTATGTATGGTTCGCTATTTAGGTTTAATTCTATTTCATTAGTGGTTTTTAATAGTTTGGTTAAATACATTGTTATTGGTGTATGTTCGTTTATGAAATTAGACCTTAACAAATTAAAACCCGAACCTTTCACTTCTATTTGTATTATGTCGGTTTCATTAGTATTTAGTAAATAATTATTTTGTTCGTTAATAAATGTAACCGGGAAACTCAATTGAGTAATGTAGGTTTTACCCAATATTACAAGCAACCATGCCATTATAGCAAGTAATGTACATAGAGCAAATGCACCAAACCGTTTGCGATTTTTTAGGAAATTAATTATGTTTTGTATCATTATTTACTTAAGGAGTATTCTTCAAAAATACACATTATTGCTTGCATAATTTAAAACAAAAAAACAGTTAAAACATTATGTTTTAACTGTTTTTTTGTTGCTTTTAAGTGCGGATGAAGGGACTCGAACCCCCACGCTTGCGCACCAGATCCTAAGTCTGGCTCGGCTACCAATTACGACACATCCGCATTGTAAATAAGTAATTGTTCTGCAAATATAATTATTTTTTGAACTTATACTGTAAAAAAATAAAAATCTTGACTTGGTTGCCTATTTATTGAATATTGAGGAGTTATAATTTTATGTATTTTACTTATAAATGTGTATTAAATAATTGTAAGTTTGTATAAACCAAGGTATTAAATGAACATTTACCAACAAAAATTAGTGTGGAAATTACTACTACTGTTAGCAGCATTACTTATAGTGGTGGCAAGTGTGGTATATACTAATAGCGTAGTAAAAAAAATAGCGCATGACGAACGCAACAAAGTACAAATATGGGCGCAGGCTTTACAAAAAAAAGCCAATCTTATACAATACACGCAATCGTTATTTGAGAAATTAGCACAAGAAGAACAAAAAAAAGTAGGTTTGTGGGCCAAAGCCACTGAGCACCTAGCAAGCTCAAGTATTGATGCTGGTAATTTGGGCTTTGTGTTTGATGTAATACGTAATAATCAAACTGTACCTGTATTATTAACTGATGAAAAACTGAACATAATATCCAGCATAAACTTTGATTCGTCGGTTGCCAACAACCCTATTTTACTGCAAAGAGAACTAAATACAATACGACAAAATATGTCGCCTATTGTTATAAAAGTTACGCCTACACGTCGTAATTATATTTATTATAAAGACTCTCGCTTGTTTGCCGAACTTAAATATACTATGAATGATTTAATACAATCATTCATAAGTGAAATAGTGAGCAACTCTGCATCAGTGCCTGTGGTGCTTATAGATTCGGTATCGCAAGCTGTAGTTACATCGGGCAATGTAGATACTACCGTGCTAAATAATACCACTAAACGCATAGCCTTATTAGCTAGCATGCGCGAGCAGCATACACCACTTACGGTAAGTATAAATGCGGCAACGCACTATGTATATTACGAAGAATCTCAATTGCTAAAAGAGCTGCGTTACTTTCCGTACATACAATTTTTTATAATAGGGTTATTTTTATTTGCAGCCTATTATTTATTTAGTGTATCGCGTAAGGCAGAGCAAAATCAAGTGTGGGTGGGCATGAGCAAGGAAACGGCGCATCAGTTAGGCACGCCTATATCGTCGCTTATGGCGTGGGTAGAGTTATTAAAACTACAAGATACTGATGCGCAAACTGTATACGAAATAGAAAAAGATGTACTACGCTTACAAGCAGTAGCCGATAGATTTAGCAAAGTAGGTTCAAGCCCCGATTTAAAGCTAGCCCCAGTAGCCAAGGCACTTACACACAGTTTGGAGTATATGAAAAAACGTGTTTCTACCAAAGTTGATTTTACGTATAACATTGCAGTAGATACCGATACACAAGTAATGCTTAATATTCCGTTATTGGATTGGGTACTAGAAAACGTAATAAACAATGCCGTAGATGCTATGGATGCCGTGGGTACACTATGTATTACGGCTACTGAGCAACTAACCACTATATGTATTGATATTGAAGATACAGGCAAAGGCATACCTGCTAATAAACTAAGTACTGTATTTGCTCCAGGTTTCACTACCAAAAAACGAGGTTGGGGATTGGGCTTATCACTTGCCAAACGGATAGTAGAGGAGTACCACAAGGGCAAAATATTTATAAAAGATTCCGTAATAGATAAAGGTACTACAGTGCGTATTGTACTTAATAAAAATTAAAAAATATGAAGCAATTATTGAGCAAGTTTGAAGGTCAAGGTTATGGAAACGTATTGTGTGCTGAATAATGAATTATTAAGTAAACGCTGTTTATAATTGGTGTAACCACAAAAACTAATTTACATAGTATGCAATTTTTTGTTGGTAATTATTTTTGTTGGGTTTTGGTATTATTAAAACTATAATCGGCAATTATGGTATCGAAACTATTGATTTAGCAATTACAATAACCCACATATCTGTTACTGACAATGACATTACACAAGTCTAGAATACTAATATGGGTAAGGTGCTTAATGCAGCATTTATGTAATTTATTATTATTATAATTGCAATTAAAAAAATATTTTTTTCTACTTTATTAGTATAACTTTCTATGCGCTTACTTACTATATTCATTTTTGTTTTTTTATCAATAACTGCCCATGCACAACAACTTACTATTGCTGGTACAGTGCAAGATACCACACCCAGTAGCGGGCTTAAAAATGCGGTAATACTAGCCGTAAGGCTTAAAGACTCTACGCTTGTAAACTATACACGTAGCAATGCGCAAGGGCTTTATAAAATGACCTTACCCTTAGATACCTACCAAATAGTGGTAACGCACACCAACTTTGGCGACCAAGAATACTATGTGTTTGGTAGTACCGAAAACTACGAATTTGATTTTGGAAAAGTACAACTCCCCAACAAATCAGTAGCGTTAAAAGAGGTAAAAATATATGCGTTTAAAGACCCTGTGTATTACAACGGCGATACCCTAGTATATATAGCCGATTCGTTTAAAGTAAAGCCCAATGCAGTAATTGAGGACTTGCTAAAAAAACTACCAGGTATACAAGTGGACAAAGATGGAAAAATAAAAGCGCAGGGTAAAGCCATAGATAAAGTACTGATAGATGGAGATGAGTTTTTTGGAACAGATCCTACCATTGCTACCAAAAACTTAAATGCAAATACATTGGAAACAGTACAAGTGTATGAGAAAAAAAATGAAGATGCGAGTGCCGATGTAGGTAAAGAAACTATAAAGGTAATGGATTTAAAACTAAAGGATAGCGCCAAAAAAGGCTACTTTGGAAAAGTAAGTGCAGCAAGCGACGTGCAAAAATTTTACGAAGGAAGCGTGCTATTAAACAAGTTTAAAAACAAACAAAAAATATCATTAATGGGCATAAGTACTAACACGCCCAAAGGTGAGTTTGGCTATAGTGATATGAGTAAATTTGGATTGAATACAAATATGTTTGAAGGTAATGATGGTAACGAATACAATATGTATGGCGGTAATGTTGGTATTAATAACGGAATACCTCGTACATTAAAAACAGGATTGTTTTACAACGAAAAATACAGTACTAAAAGCGCGCTTACCGCTAATTATTCGTACAACGAATCGTTACTAAAAACTGGAGAAGAAGTAAACACACAATATTTTTTAACAGATACTAACTATGTATCAAAAATAACTTCCGTTAATACACAGTTGAGTAAGCAACACGTGGTAAATATGAAATATACCCAAAAGCTGGACTCACTTACCGAGCTAGAAATAAAACCAAGTGTAAGTTATAACTTAAATCAAGGGTATGGAGATAATAATACTGCGTTTTTAACCACTACCAACAAATTAAATAGAAACACACTGGTAAATAATACCAGTAATAGCAGTGGTTACAACGTAGGTACATCGGTACGTATAAAACATAATTTTATGAAAGCCAATCGTGAGTTTAGAGCCAAATACACCATAGGTATTGCTAACAATGAGGGTAAAAGTATATTACAATCGAGCAACAATAATTTTAACAATACTACAGTAACAGTAAGCAACATAATTAATCAACAAAAAAACAATACTAGCGCAAGTACTAGCCATAGCGGTATGTTGTGGTATGTAGAGCCGCTTAATAAAAAAAATAAACTAGAATTTAAATTAGAAGATACCTACACACTTAGTACCCAAGACCGTACTACTCTAAATAGCATAAACGGTGAATACACAGAGCTTAACGCCTTACTTACCAATAATTTTGAAACCAAACGTGTAGTAAGCAAAGCCAGTGTGTTGTATAAATTTGACACTAAAAAACAACACTTCCATTTTGGCTCGGCAGTGCGCAACGTAATGGTGAATAGTACTAATTTGGTTAATAATACTAACATTATTCAAAATATAAATAATGTATTGCCAGTGGCAGAGTATCGCTACAATATATCCGACAATGCCGAGTTGTGGTCGGGCTACAGCACCTCTAGTAGCCAACCTAGCGTTACCCAGTTGCAACCTGTGTTTGATAATAGTAACCCTAATTATATTACTGTTGGTAATCCTAGCTTAAAACCCAACTACGAACATAATTTTAACTTAGGTGCTAATAAATATAGTGTGCTAAGTGGCAATTATTTAGGTTTTGAAAGTAATTATAGTATTGTAAATAACGATTTTACAAGTGCTATTGTATATGATAGTGTGGGGCGAGCAACCTCCCAAACTGTAAATATAAATGGTAACAACACCGCAAGTATAAATTCTTGGTCGCAATTTTCATTATACAAAAAGGTATGGTACATAGCACCAAGTTTGAATGGTAATTATTATAAAAACAACAACTTTATTAACGCCAACAAAAACACAACAGCCCAAATAACCATAACGCCCGATGTAAGATTGCAATACGAATTGGAAGATAAAATAACAGCATCTACATCGGCAAGCTTTACGTACAACTTACCTATATCAAGTATTAGCAGAACAAATACAGCACCTTATTATACGCAAAACTACAGTGCCAGTTTGCAACTTACGTTACCAAAAAAGTTTATAATAGAAAGTGATATAAATTACACCATAAATAGTAAACGTACCAATGGTTACAATATTAATTATATAATATGGAATGCCAGTATTAAAAAGCGTTTTTTGAAGAATGAAAACTTAATACTATCATTTAATGCCAACGATATATTAAACCAAAATGTAAATGTAGCACGTACTGTAACCAACAATACTATTACTGACACTAAAACAAACATTATAGCACGTTATTTTTTGTTGGGGATAACTTGGAAATTTAACAGTCAAAAAATTAAAGATGATGATAACGGACATGGTATGTAAAAAAATAACGGTACTCGCTTTTTTAGTAGTAATAACAAGCTATATAGCGCAAGCGCAAGTAACTGCAGGCAAAATAACTTATGAAAGAAAAACTAACTTGACCAAAAAATTTAAAGACAGCGAGTGGGCAAGAGATTACATAAAAGAAAAAAATAAAATAGATGAATTTGAACTTTATTTTAATGATACCGCAAGCGTATTTAAAGAAAAAGAAACTGATGTAGAAAACCGTAATGACTGGTACACCAGCAAAAACGAAGTGTATCAAAATTACACACAAAACCAAAAATTAACCATAAAAAGTATATGGGGCGAAAAGTTTGCAATAACCGATACACTAAGCAAACGTGTATGGAAAATGACTGATAGCAAGCGTAATATAGCAGGTTTTAATTGTCGTAAGGCAATATGGCAAAGCGTAGATAGTAGCAAACTGAAAATGTATGCTTGGTATTGCAACGAAATAGCCCCATCAGTAGGGCCAGAAAGTTTTAATGGCTTACCAGGTGCTATACTTGGGCTTGCCACCGAAGATGGCGGAATAGTTTTTTTTGCTACAAAGGTAGAAACTAGTAACCCAAACATTAACGCATTATGGTATAAGAATAAAAAGAAACGCTACACTTCAGCCGAATTTACAACCGAAATTATAGCTCGATTTGGTAAGGACAAATGGTTTAAACCACAAATGAAAGAATTATTTGGTGCTTGGCAGTAAACTTTTATTTGGTAATTATTAAGTAGTAAATGTTTACGTTCTTAAATACACTCATAACAACGTTAAGTTACCAGATCAAGAATATTGTAATTAAAATAGTTAAGATATTTTAACGTTTCGAAAATAAGAACCTATTACCACTCGCTTATTTTTTTTTTTGTATCAATAAATTCGTTCCATATTTCGGCTACTATATCTGCCGCAGGCATAATAGCGGTAATACTTGCAGCTACTTGTCCTACTTCTAATTCGCCCTCTAACATATCTCCTTCAAACATTCCTTTTTTTGCACGACCTCTACCTAATAATGCGGCAAGTTCTTCGTTAGTAGCACCATTAGCTTCGGCGTTTATAATTTCGTTTCCAAATTTATTTTTTATTAACCGTACGGGTGTAAGTTGTTTTAAGGTAAGTTGTGTATCGCCTTCGTGGCAAGCAAGTACTCTGTCTTTAAAGGCTTGGTGTGCGCTACTTTCGTGGCTAGCTATAAAGCGGCTACCTATTTGTACACCTTGAGCGCCTAATACCATGGCTGCCAACATTTGCTTACCAGATGCTATACCTCCTGCGGCTATTACAGGAATAGTAACAGCTGCACATATTGTAGGTATAAGGCATAGCGTGGTGGTTTCTTCTCGTCCGTTGTGTCCGCCTGCTTCAAACCCCTCTGCTATTATAGCATCTACGCCTGCTTCGGCACACTTTATGGCAAACTTTGTGTTGGCTATTACATGTACTACGGTTATTCCTTGGGCTTTTAGGCGAGAAGTATATGTTTTGGGATTGCCAGCCGATGTTACCACTATTTTAACACCTAACTCAATAATGATGGCAATATGTTCTTCAATATTAGGATATAATAAAGGTAAGTTTACTGCAAAAGGTTTGTTGGTAGTGGCTTGGCATTTGGTAATGTGTGTGCGCAATTGCTCAGGGTACATACTACCTGCTCCTATTATTCCTAACGCGCCTGCATTGCTTACTGCACTTGCAAGTTCCCACCCACTGCACCATATCATACCAGCTTGCAGTATGGGATATTGTATGTTAAATAATTGTGTAATACGGTTAGTTGTTTTCATAGGTATAGTTGGTAGGTAATTATAATTAATTAGTACATTATTTTTTAATTATTAATGTTGGTTTTAAGCCTAATTTGCAAAATGAGTTATTGTTTTATATAATTTCCTCTGTCGGGGTTGTTAAGGTATCGTAAATTGCCTATTCCTTTGTCGTACACATTGCCTAAGCTATATATTTGCCCATAAATATCACCTTGTGTATTTAAATAAATATCAGATAAACCCGAGTTTGTAAAATCAGTATAATTGCTTTTAAAATCGCTTGCATCTATTCTGCCTATTGCTCCAGTGTATGCAAATAACCTATCGCATTTACCGTGTAATATATATGTGCCAGTACCTGTAGAAATATCCAAAACCATAACTTTGGAAGTGCAATATATATTTACCTCACTTGATGTTAAATCACCTCTAATCTTAAGTGTATCTGTATTGTACGTATTTTTATTTATTGTAATAGTACCAGTTCCTAATACTTTTAAGTAAGCCAAGTTGTTAGTATGCAGCACCACATTTATAGGTGTAGAGTAGGAGCGTGTCCAATTAAATGTGTTGGTGTTTTTTATAATTAGTTCGTCTGCTACAAGTTGAGTAGTAATTTTGGGTAGTAAATTTTTACCTGCTGTTAGTACTATATAGTTAGTACTATCTGCCACTGTAGTAAGGTTAATATTACTATATATACTTACTGTATGTATGGTTGCATTAAGTGTACGTTGCTCAATAGTAATAGGTCCTGTAGGTTTAAAAGCATCAGTAATAGGTGCTTTTTCGCAACTGTAAAGGATACTATACATACCGTAAAAAAATAAAATTACAACACTACGCATTATGTTTTTTTAGGTTTAAAATAATAGTTGTGAATGTACTACTAAAAGTAAAATACTAAGGATTAAATTTTTTAATGTATGCCACTTTTAAACAACAAAATAAGTAGTACTTTAGTTAAATTAATATCAATAAATACCACAGTTAAAACCAATTTAAAATTTTATAAAAAAATGAAAAGCTATTTTCATAAATTAGCAATTGTGTTAGTTGTAATTAGTGGATGCAAAAAGCCTAAAAGCGACGACCCTACGCCCATTAATCCATTGTCGTTGGCTGCATCAAAATCGCCGTATGCAACCCTTGCCGATTATTTTAAGAAAGCCGTTACCAAGCAATTATTTACTTTGCCTAATAATACTGCAAACGTGCGTCTTAAATGTAACCAAGGCACTATACTAGAGCTCTATCGTGCATCGTTGCTTGATGTAAACAATGTGCCAGTAGTAGTTAATACTGATGTGCGCATTGAAATAGAAGAATATATTAGCGCAAAAGACATGCTTCTGTATGGTAAAAATACCAATGCTACTGATACCTTACTTGCAAGCCAAGGATTAATAAACATAAAATTGAAAGATGGTAATGGTAACACATTGCATTTTGCATCAACGGCTAATGCACTCAAAGTGGAATTTCCAGCAAAAACATACACTTTTACTAATTCTGATTTTTATTTAGGTGCAACTGATGCTAATAACCTACTAAATAGCACTTTACAACCCAACGGAAGAAACAAATTTACTAAACAAACCGATGCTATAGAAGGTGCAATGTTTTATATGTATAGTTTGCCTCATTTAACTAATTGGGTGCAGTGTGCTTACCCAAAACCTGCAACTGTAGGAGGTTCTGTGGCGGTAACTGTTAGTTTTGACGAACCAAAATTAATAGGAAAACAAAAGTTGGTATACGCTTACTCTGAGATTTTAAATGCAGCGTATGTAAGTGTTACAACCAACAATGAAGTTACCCTTAACCGCTTGCCACAAGGCTACAATTTTAAGTTGGTATGTTTAAGTATTGTAAACGAGTATATGTATACCGATGTGCAAAACTGGAACAGTACAGCCACACAGCAACTAAGCCCACGCAGTATAACCGATGCCGAATATAGCGTCAAAATAAGAGCCTTGTAAATGCCCAAAACAAGTATATACACTTACCTATTTATGTTGCCTCGGGTAATATGGAAACTGTTTTTTATAATCAATTTTATAATAGGGCTTGTTGTGTTGTACCCCTTGTTTTATCTACTATTGCAAGGTAACGCTCCTTATACTAAAGCGTTTGCATTAATGCGATTTTGGGCCTGTTGGATACTTCATGTGCCAGGTATATTTGTACACACCAAAGGCAATGCTAACGTTGCTACTACACCTTGTGTATTGGTTGCTAATCATGCTTCTTACCTTGATATTATTGTGAGTTACGTGGTGTTTAACTTTTATTTTGTGTTTGTGGGCAAAAGCGAAATACGTAGTGCGCCATTATTTAATGTGTTTTTTAAACGTATGAATATATTGGTAGATAGGGGTAACGCATCATCGGGCGCTACTGCTTATAAGGCCTGTAGCGAGCGTTTGCAACGTGGCGAAAGTGTATTTTTATTTCCTGAAGGTGGTATTAGAGCTAATAGCGATATGCGTACGTTTAAAAATGGTGCGTTCCAATTAGCTATTGATAACCAAGTACCAATAGTACCTGTAACGTTTCGTAACAACTGGAAACTACTACAAACAGGGGCATTTTTTAAGTGCTACGGTACACCAGGTATAGCGCAAGTAGTGGTGCATAATAGTGTACCTACTTTGGGCTTAACCAAAGAGTATGTTCCACAACTAAAAAAAACTGTTTTTGATGTTATAAAAAATGCACTGTAATTGTAATTTTATAACATCAAAAACGCAATTTTAGCAACAACCCTATACACAACAATTTAGCAGTAGCCAAACAGCTGATGTATAATAAGTATAATTTTAATTGCTCTAAAATTATAATAAAAAGTAAAGAATATGGCGCTACAACATTTAAACTAAATATATAGTACCAAATAGCTAAATTTATATTCATTAAAATTGAGCAATTTGTAACCTTTTGGAAACGCAGTAACAACGATATTAAACAACCATTTAAAGCAATTACATCATACTATGATAACCACCATTACCAATTTTTGCAACTCCTATTTTAAAAACACAACAAGTATAGTACACGCATTAGCAGCGCAAGGTAGCGACCGTCAATACTACCGTGTAAGCAACAACAACGTTAATTACATAGCGGTGTATAGCCCTGATGTAAAAGAGAATGAAGCGTTTATAAAATTCTCATTACATTTTATTAAAGCCAAAGTACCAGTGCCTACTGTATTGCATTTTAACGAGGAGCGTACTATGTATTTGCAAAATGATTTTGGCAATACTTGCTTGTACGATGTGCTTAACAAACAAGGTTTCACTGATGAGATATATGATCTTTATAAACAATCGTTAAAAGCACTAGCTAATATGCAAATACAAGGTGTGCAAGACTTTGATACTGCTTATTGCGTTGCGGCCAAAGAGTTTAATCGTACAGGGTTCTATGCCGATTTATTATACTTTAATTATTACTTTGTTCGTCCTACTAAAACGCCTTATCATAAAACCGAATTACTTACCGATTTTGATACTTTGAGCGATTATTTAATGGGTGCTAATCGTTCATTTTTTATGCACCGCGATTTTCAAAGTCGTAATATAATGGTGGCAAATAATGCACCACACGTAATAGATTATCAAGGGGGAATGTTAGGCGCATTGCAGTACGATGTGGCTTCGCTACTGTGGCAAGCTAAAGCGCAACTGCCATACGAATGGCGCAATAATTTATTTGATTATTACTACGAGCAAGCACAACTGCAAAGCACACAAGTGCAAGACAAACTTACATTTACCGACCATTACAACGCATTTGTATTATTGCGCTTGTTGCAAGTATTAGGCGCGTACGGATTTAGAGGTTTGTTTGAAGGTCGCCCACACTTTATAGATAGCATAGCACCTGCACTGGAAAACCTAAAATGGTTTGTAGCTAACAAACGTTTGCCTTTAAAATTAAATGCCTTATACGAAGTATTAAACCACATTACTCAACCCGAATTTATAGCACAATTTAAAATAGAAAAAGCCTTGGCTACAAGCAAACTAAAAGTAACCATAACCAGCTTTAGTTACAAGCGTGCTATACCTGCCGATGTGAGTGGAAACGGAGGTGGCTATGTGTTTGACTGCCGTGGTGTACATAACCCTGGTAGGTTTGAAGAGTATAAAAAACTCACTGGAAGAGATAAACCTGTAATTGACTTTTTGATGAACAAAACACTTATGCCGCAGTTTATAAAACACATACAAAACTTGGTGGACATAACGGTGCAAGATTATTTAAAACGAGATTTTGAAAACCTAATGCTTAATTTTGGTTGCACAGGCGGGCAGCACCGTAGCGTGTTTAGTGCTGATGCTCTGGCAACTTATTTGCGTGAGCGGTATAACTTAACTGTAACCGTAACACATACCGAGCAAGAACTAAAAGGTTGGATTAACTAAGCGTGGCGGGCATATACATACATATACCGTACTGCAAACAAGCGTGCGTGTATTGCAATTTTCATTTTAGTACACAGCTTGCTACTACACAATTAATGGTAGACAGTATAGTTACCGAACTGCAATTGCGCACCACTTATTTTGAGCCACACACTCCTATACACACCATTTATTTTGGAGGTGGTACACCAAGTGTACTAACGGTTACACAACTTCAAACCATTATTATAGCCATACAAAAAAACTATAATTGTGCTGAGCTACAAGAGCTTACTATGGAAGCCAACCCCGACGATTTATCGTTAGACTATTTACAACAACTAAAACAACATACCCCTGTAAACCGCTTGAGCATTGGCGTGCAGAGTTTTAATGATGATGAACTTGCATTTTTTAATAGAGCACATAACGCATCGCAAGTACATCAAGCTTTGCGCAATGCGCAGTTGGTAGGTTTTACTAACATTAGTATAGATTTAATATTTGGTTCGCCCGTAAGTACTACAGCATCGTGGTTACGCAATTTACAATTGGCTGATGAATACGGAGTGCAACATTTATCGTGCTACTCGCTTACGGTAGAAGAAAAAACGGCATTGGCACATCGTGTAAATTATACAAAGCAAGTAACGTTGAACGAAAGTTTGAATAACCAACAGTTCCAAACCCTTATGGACTATGCCTCGCAAAACAATTGGACGCAGTACGAAATATCCAATTATTGTAAGCAAGGGTTTGAATCTAAACACAACACGAGTTACTGGCAAGGCAAAACCTTTATGGGAGTAGGTCCTGCGGCACATTCATACAATGGGGCTACTCGCAGTTTTAATATACATAATAATAATTTGTATATAAAAGCAATGCATAATAATGACTTAAAAGCTAGCACAGACACCACCGAAATTCTTACCGAAAGTGAACAGTATAACGAATATGTAATGACACGCCTACGCACCCTACAAGGCATAAATAGCATAAAATTGCAACAACTATTTGGCACTGAAAAACTCACCTATTTTGAAACTGAAATAGCTTATGAAATACATAAGGGTAATATAAAGTATGAGTACTTTAACTACACACTTACTTCTGCAGGTAAGTACATTGCCGATAGTGTAGCGAGTAATTTGTTTTGGGTGGAATAATGAGGATACAAATAGGCTATTCAAACACAGAGATCTACCTTTTTACACAACTATTTGAAATGTCAACAATAAAAGTTTCGTTTGCAATTTTCAAACATATTAAGAATAATTAGGTTATTGTGTATGTTTGTAAAAAAATTAAGGTGAGTTATATTTATTGTTTCAATTTTAATTAAATCCTATTAAGTTAATTAATCTCCCCTTGCCAAACCTCATTTTACATAAAATAAAGCGTACAAATCAATACCTTATTAGTATTGGTCTTACTATTGGTGTAGCGGTGCTGTGCTACTTATTACCAGCAATTATTGGTTACAAAATTGTAGCACTTATATTGTTGGTAACTGTGTCGTTTATGGCTATGTTTTTTGATATTGCACCTGTATTGTGTGCATCAATATTGAGTGCTTTAATTTGGGATTATTTTTTTATTCCTCCTAAGTTTACTTTTTTTATAGCCAATACCGAAGACTTACTTATGTTTAGTATGTATTTTATTATAGCTATGGTAAATGCTATGCTAACATTTAAAATACGCGCTATAGAAAAAATAGCTACGCAAAAAGAAGGCGAAGAAAACACGCTTAAATTGTACAATACTTTACTCAATTCGTTATCGCACGAATTGCGTACCCCAATTGCAACAATATTGGGCGCTACCGACAATTTACAAAGCAACAATAGTAACTTAACAATAACCAACAAAGCCGATTTGCTGGTAGAAATATCTACCGCTTCGCTTCGATTAAACAGACAGGTAGAAAATTTGTTAAATATGTCAAGGTTAGATTCGGGAGTTATACAACCTAACTTAGACTGGTGCGATATAAACGAGTTAATACATGATACCGTAAATAGATTAAAAGAAAATTTGGCACAACGTATCGTAAACATTGAAATAGAAGATGCGTTGGCATTATGCAAACTTGATGTAGGACTAATGGAGCAAGTACTTACTAATCTTATACTTAATGCTAACCTATATTGCCCTAAACACTGCATTATTACTGTAAAAGCTACGTTTAAAAATAATACTTTGATACTTGTAGTAGCAGATAATGGTAATGGTCTTGTTAATGAAGAAATACACAAAGTATTTGATAAATTTTATAGAGTAGCGCACACCAACACCAATGGTTCGGGTTTGGGTTTATCTATTGTAAAAGGTTTTGTGGAGGCACATAATGGTACGGTAAGTTTGCATAATTGTACAACAGGTGGTGCTGTGTTTACTATTGCTATTCCTACCGAAATAATGCACATAAATACTATTGAAAACGAATAGCAAATGAACAATGTAACTGTATTAATTATTGATGATGAAGCCCCAATTCGCAAGCTACTTACCATAACATTGGAAAGCAACGAATATAAGGTAAGCCAAGCTGCTACTGCACACGAAGGGCTTATGGCAGCTGCTAATCATCCTCCTCATATAATTCTGTTAGACCTTGGTTTACCTGATGAGAGTGGACATGATTTACTTATAAAATTACGCCAATGGTACACCAATCCAATTATAATACTATCAGCACAAAGTACCGAACACGACATTGTAAAAGCATTAGATAATGGCGCAAATGATTACTTAGTAAAACCGTTTCGTACAGGCGAATTATTAGCACGTTTACGCTCTGTGGTTCGTACTAGTGTTAATAACGATGAAAGTCCAATTATAAACTGCAATGATTTGCAACTTAACTTTGGTACACGTACTGTAACCAAAAATAATATAGCAGTAAAACTAACTGCCACCGAATATAACTTACTAGCTTTACTCATAAAAAACGAAGGTAAAGTACTCACACACCATTATTTATTAAAACAAATATGGGGACCAAGCTACTTGAGTCAATCGCAGTATTTGAGGGTGTTTATAGCACAATTACGCAAAAAAATAGAAGTTGATGCCAACAAACCTTTACACATTATTACTGAAAGTGGGGTAGGATATAGGTTTATATAAATCATCTTTACAAAATCTTTATATTAACGTACAACATTTTAATACTGGCTTTATACCATAAGCCCCACTTTTGCATTGCACAATTTTAATATATATCTGTTATGCAAAAGTTAATAGTATTATTTCTGATTTTAATTTATTACACTACTCCACAATCTTTGGCACAAGTACAATGTGAGGGCATATATGTAACTGCTGCTGATTATTCATTAGGTAAATTGTCTTATCAAAGTACACATAATAAATTCTGTAAATTACGTGTACACGAATTAACACGTACTGCTACTATTAAACTAATAAGTAAAGATACTGCTATCACATTACTTAAAAATAATGTGTTTGGTTATAGAGATAATCAAAAGATAAACTATCGTTTTTACAACAATAAATCGTACGAAATGGTAAGTAATTCGAAAAGTATTATGTTATACAAAACTACTTTACTTACGGGTAATAAAGGCGCAGAAACTATTGACAAGTTTTTTTTTAGTATTACAACAAACTCCCCTTTATATGCACTTACTATTCAAAATTTAAAAAATGAATTTGCTAACAATACATCGTTTATAGCTGCTTTAGACCTTTATTTTAAAACCAACAACGAATTATTAAATTATGATACGTTTCATAAACAATATACATTACATTACGTTTACGCATTAACAAACAAATTATCTAATTAATTAAAATGAAAATAACAACACTTATTTTTAGTGCGCTATTAAATACAGCTGCATTGGCGCAAGACACAATTAATAATGAAAAAATACCATTTGAAGGTATAGATATGACTTGGCAAAATGGAAGCGACAGACGAGACTCCTCCGTTTTTAACAAACTAAACTATTTTACACCAAGTGTGTTAGTAGATATAAATTATAATTACAGTTTTGACAACCCTATAGATAATACAGTGATAGGTTCTACGGCATTGGCACGACATAACGAAGTGCAGGTAGCCGCAGTACATTTTGGTGGCGATTTTAATTATAACGGAGCAAGAGCACGAATTATGACACAGTTTGGAACACGCTCTACCGTTGTACCTCGTAATGATTATAGTCCGTTTCGTGGACAGTATGATTTGCCAAGTGTGTATCGTTATTTGAGTGAGGCATACGCAGGCTATCACATAAATAAATTGCATGGTATTAATATTGATGCTGGTATGTTTATGTCGTACATTGGCTTAAACTCTTACTATCAGGCCGAAAACTGGGAATATCAAGCTTCGTTTACATCAGATAATACCCCATGGTTTTTTAACGGAATACGTGTGCAAATACATCCAACAAAACATTTAAAAATAGAAACATGGATTATAAATGGTTGGCAAAGTTATGGTAAGTTTAATGCTTTGCCAGGTGTGGGCGGAAACATAACATGGTGCCCCAACAATAATTTTAAAATACTAACCAATAACTACTACGGTACAGATGCGGCGGGCATTCCAAGCCGTAAGCGTTTTCATTCGGACAATAGTATGTTGGTAAAATACTATAATAATCCTACGTCGAAGGGAGTGAGCAAAATGGCATTTTCATTTACTGGAGATTTTGGTTTTGAAAACGGTGGAGGCGTAAAAGCATTTAACGGAGACTCTGCCACTCCTAGCCAAAATTTTATAAGCGGAATGATTTATAACAGAATATGGTTTAATAAAAACAAATGTGCGTGGACTGTGGGCGGAGGTGCTATGACTAACCCAGGACGTTACTTAGTATTGTACCCAACTGGTGATGCAAGCCCGTTACCGAACCCTAATAACCCAACAACTACTGCAGGCACACACCCATTTAGCGCTAATGCAGGAGACCAATTTAAGGGTTGGGATTGTTCTACCAATTTTGATTTTATGCCTAACCAAAGTATAACATTTAGAGTAGAATTTGTACACCGTCAATCTAGCGTTCCGTATTTTGCTGGGCATGGGGGGGTTACATCGCCTACAGGTTATACTACTACAGCCTTGCCCTCTAATTGGTTACCCGACTTAGTAAAAACTGAAAATAAAATTATAGTAGCCATCCTGTTTAGGTTGTAGTATTAAATTAATTAGCCGTGTAAAAAATTATTGATCTTAGTTTGATTACACTAAAATTGCTTTTTTATGAAATTAAATATAAAAAAGTAGGTTTAATTTTAATGATGTAGTCAAAAAATTTAAATTTTAAAAAATAACAATTGGTATGCATAGCAAAACGTTCACGATATGCGTGGGCGTTTTTTGTTGTATATGATTTAAATTTTCTCGGTTACAAGTAATAATCAAAATTAAATCTAACCCACTTGATGTATATTTACTTTTTAAATTAGGTAAGTAATCCTAAACCAATTACATTATTTGAAGCGAATAGCCTCACGGAAATAAATGGTACACGCAAATTTTTAGGGCAATAATTATTAATAAAATTGGGTATAATTTATTTAGAAAAACAATAAATAAATTTTGTGAATGTGTAATTTATAGAATTAAAAAAAAATTGAAGAGTAAGTAAGCATCAATTACGATTTGCGAATTTAATTTTTCTTTGTAAAATACACTCACACAACTATGGTTTAGTGCACAAGCGTTTTAATAATACAATACACTTATTTTTTTTGCTTAGTAACCAAATCTGTCAAATATGTTGATGCTATGATGTGAATAAAAATTTATGTAATCATTAATTAATTTAGTGTAAACATTATATATTTCACTTTTTAAATTTACGTTATTAATACCCACATGACCCCTAGCTTTATACATTACGTTTGCGAGTTATTGCAAGCCCACTACAGTAGCAATTTAAAAAACGTAACCTTGGTTACACCCAACAGGAGGGCAGCATTGTTTTTTAATAAAACCATAAAAGAGGTGTATACCACCACTACGTGGTTGCCAAATTATAGCACTATTGAGGAGTTTATCTACACCACAGCACAACTCAAAAGTATAGATAGTTTACAGGCTTTAATGGAATTGTACGCTTGTCACTTACAACTTAAACCTGATCAAACCTTTGTAGAATTTGCCAAATGGGGCAATATAGCCCTCAATGATTTTAACGATATAGAAAAACACGCTGTACCTGCTAAGGCAATATTTAATTATTTAACAGAGGTTAAAGCAATAGAACAATGGACGCCACAGTATGGTTTTTCGGCAGATAAACTTACTGAGTTTCAGCAAAAATATTTTGAGTTTTGGAATTCTCTATACCCTCTGTTTGAATTGTATCGCAAAACATTAATTGAAAAACAAACCGTTACACAAAGTATAGCGGCTAATTATGCGTTTGAAAATTTTGACCAACTGGTTAATACTTATTTGTGTAACGATACTACTTATGTGTTTGTTGGCTTTAATGCCTTTACCAAAAGCGAAGAACGACTTATAGCCAAGTGTGCACAACAAGGTAATGTAAAATTTGTGTGGGATATTGATAATTACTATTACAAAAACGACAAACATGAGGCAGGACGTTTTTTTAGAGCTTACATGCAACGAGATATATTTGTAACTAACACTCTTTATTTACCCTCCGAATTAATAGGTCGCAAAACTAATTTGCTTGCAACTACCACTATAAATATAACTACTTACCCAGCCGCTAATGGTGCTAATATGGTAGCTATTACCAATAAATTAATTAACCAATTGGTTGATGAAGGAATAGAGCAAGCAGATATTGCAGTAGTATTAGCGCAAGAAAATATGTTATTGCCTATGTTATATGCCTTGCCCGAGCGTATAAATTATTTAAACATAACTATGGGTTACCCTGTTAATGCTACTATTGCATACCACTTGTGCAATTCGTTTTTTAAGTTGTTTAAAAACATTACCAAAAGCGCTAAGAAAAGCATTTACCATACTTTTTTTACTGAAATTATTGGTCATTCGTTAATTAAAAATTACGTGTTGGGTGTACGCAATTACAAAGAAATTAACGACTATTTGATACGTCACAATTTAATTAAAATTACACCTGAGCAGTTGCACAAGTTGTTAGCGGAGCGTAATATTACCCCATTATTTAGTGCATTGTTTGATAGTGATACTGTTGAAAATAAAATTAACTCGTTGGTTAATTTGTTAATATACATCAAAGATAAAATAGGAGAAAGCAATGTTATAATTGATAGCTTTAATACGGAATGTTTATCAGCAATTGCAGGTATATTATTACAATTAAACAATACGTTAAATACTAATAAGTTAGTAGGAATTAGCTACAACGATATTTTATTATTTTTTAACTCAATGGTTAATAGTATGACGGTAACATTTAGAGGAGAGCCACTATTAGGTATGCAAATAATGGGTGTGCTTGAAACTCGTATGCTCGATTTTAAGCACGTAATAGTACTTGGAGTTAATGAGGGAGTAATACCTGCTAAGGGTGGTGTGTCGTCGTTTTTAACGTATGATGTAAAACTTAATTTTGGTATGAATAGTAGTGCTGACAACGATTCTATATTCTCTTACCATTTTTATCATTTACTTAAAAGATGTAGTAGCGCACACTTATTATACATTGAGGGGGAGAGTAATAATGAGGTGCACGAAAAAAGTAGATTTATACTTCAAATAGAAAATGAATTGCTTAATGTGAACAAAAATATTAATTACAGAAAAATTAACTATTCGGTTAATGATATTAATAGTGTAATAAATGATTGTATAACCATACAGAAAACACCCGATGTAATGGATGGTGTAAAACAAAAATTAAGCAAGGGTATGTCGCCTACTGCATTTGCTTCGTACATAGCGTGTCCGTTGCAGTTTTATTTTAAATACGTACAAAAATTATACGACGATGAAGAACTTACAGACATAGTAGATAGTAAGGATTATGGTTCTATATTTCATCAAACTATAGAATTATTGGTGGCACCTTATTTAGGCAAAGAACTTACCACAACAGATATAACACAACTTAAAAAAGACACTTCCAAAACTATAAAAGAGGCCTATTTTATAATTAAAAAAAATAAAGACTATGATAGTGGCGAAAATTTAATAACAATAAATACTATTGAGTACCAACTGCGCAAGTATTTTGATTTTGAGTTAAACCAATTAAACTCCAACAATACTTTAGTAATAGCCGAGATAGAAACCGATTTAAAACATCAACTTACCATTAATGATACGCTTGTGCAACTTACTGGTAAGGCAGATAGGCTGGACTTGCGCAATGGCATAGCAACGATATTGGATTATAAAACTGGCAAGGCATTAAAGAGCGATTTAATAGTTAAATCAATGGTCACATTGTTTGAAAATTATCAACAAAAAATTGCACTTCAAACATTTTTTTATTCGTATTTGGTGCATCAACAAAAGCCACAAGCCCTGGCATCGTGCGTATACAGTACTAAAAACAGTAAGGACGGTTTGTTGTACTTAAATTATAATGGTGCTGCGTTGCTTGGTGAGCAAGACTTTGCGGAGTTTGAACAAAATTTAATAACGCTCTTAATTGCTATTTTAGATACAGATGTGCCCTTTACCCAAACTGATGAAGTAGCTAAGGTATGTAGCTATTGTTCGTTTAACACTATTTGCAACAGAGAAACATTGTAATATGAATTATGTGCATTAACGCCACGTTAATTGAACTGCGCTAAGTTCATCTATTTATTAAATGAATATACTTCGTAACTCAGTTAAAAATAGAATAAAAGCCACTTAAATAGTTATCACTTAAATGGCATAATAAACTCTATATTTGTGCCAATACACACGATGAGCCACAGCAAAATTATTACACTACTGCACACTTGTTTACTGGTAATAATTATTACTCAGTACTCCACAGCACAAAACTTAAATGGCATACGTATAGCCATAGATCCAGGGCACAGCGCAGGAACTATGGCTGAGGCTATTGTTGAAAAAAAGTATGTAGTGTTTAAATTAGACAGTGTTAACTTAGCTAAAGGACTTACAGATAGTATTGAAATAATAGAACCCAACAGTACGTTAGTTACAGCATTATTATTACAACAAAAACTACAAGCCAAAGGGGCGGAAGTACTTCTATCTCGCACTAAACAAGGCTATAGTTCGTTTGATAAACCTTTTGCACAATGGTATGCCGAAAAATATTTAACCACTCCAACCATTGTTAAAAAAGGCAATAAAAAAATACGCATACCTACTGAGCGCAAAGCATTTGTAAATGAATTTAATGTTCAAGATATTGCTCAACGTGCCAAAATAATAAACACTTATAAACCTGATATTACCGTAATTATACATTTTAATGCAGACGAAAAAAATGAGCCATGGACAAGACCTACAAACAAAAATTACAATATGATATTTGTACCTACACTTGCCGAAAATGTAGACAGTGTAGCTCAACAGTTTACGCCTTATGCAAGCACTGCAAGTAAAAATTTATTGCTTGCCAAAACTACCATACAAGCATTTGAAGAAGTATTAAAAGTGCCTGCCGCTGGTGTAAATGATGCATTGTACTTAAAAGACAAATGTGAGGAAACCTCAGTAAAAGGAGTGTATGTACGTCAACTAGCGTTAAGCAAAATGGTAAAAGGAGTAGTAATATACGGCGAAACTTTGTACCAAGATAATTACGAAGAATGTAAATTACTCAACCATAAAACATTAAATATAAATGGCATAGCATACTCTGAACGTATTGCTAACGTTGCCGAAGCCTATTACCAAGGAATTATTAATTATTATAAAATACTACAAAATGTTATTAAGTAAAGCGCACATAAAATTAGTACAAGCATTACAGCAAAAAAAGTTTAGAGAAGAACATAAATTATTTACGGCAGAGGGTGTAAAAGTTATTGCCGATTTTTTGCGTAGCGACTTAGTTTGCACACATATATTTGCTAACGAAGATTGGTTTAGAGTAAACAAAACCAAAGTAGAAATGAGCGTAAGTTTAATACAAGTGTCGGACGACGACCTAAAGCGAATGAGCAAACTTACCACACCCAACAAAGTAATAGGTGTTTTTGAAATCCCTAAACCTAAAGTAGTTTCGCCCAAAGAGCAACTTACCTTAGTGCTTGATGGTATAAGCGATCCTGGTAATTTAGGCACTATTATACGTATTGCTGATTGGTATGGAATACAAAATATAGTATGTAGTACCGATACTGTTGATTGCTATAATTACAAAGTAGTGCAAGCCACTATGGGTTCATTGGCTAATGTAAACGTATCCTATGCTAACTTGGTAAGTTACCTGCACGAAACTAAAGTAAAGTATATATATGGCACCTTGTTAGATGGCGAAAATATATACAAACAAAAATTACAATTGCCTGCATTATTAGTAATGGGTAGCGAATCGCACGGCATAAGCGAGGAAGTTGCGGCATGCCTTACCCAAAAAATAAAAATAGCTAGTGGCAATTTCAACGAACATAGTGCCGAGTCGCTTAACGTAGGCGTAGCCTGTGCTGTGGCATGTAGCGAGTTTTTGCGCGGGGTGCTTTAGCTATAATTAGTATTTGCAGTTAGTGTATTTTTTTTAACTAAATTAATGCAATAGAATGTATTTACTATAAACATTATATGTTTGTTTTTTTACAAAAACAATACGTCTAAATATTCGTTTTCTTTTTTACGCATGAGCTGTTGTTGCGCTTTAGTTTTATCGTTGTAACTACATAGGTGCAATAACCCATGTATCATTATTCGCATTAGTTCGTGGTTGGTCGTAACATTGTTTTGTAAAGCATTGTCTGCAACTCTATCAACACTAATAAATATGTCTGCTACTAATTGTTTTTTTTCACGTTCAGCATCAGTAGTGTTGTCAAACGTAATAATGTCTGTGTAGTAATCGTGTTGCAAATAATCAATATTCATTTGCAACAAATCATCATCACTCATCAGTATGTAATTAATTTCTTTTATTTTAAAACCTTCGTTAATTGCATTGTTAACAAGCCATGTGCGTGTTTTGCCAATTTTGAATTTAGGTTTAGTTATGTGTTGAGTATGAAACTGAATGGCCATAATTTTGGTTTAAATAGTTTTGCCACAATAACACGAATAATTGCATATTAATTTATCGTGTTTTTTTAAATTGAACATTATTAAATTTTATCCATAATATCATCGTATCTAATATCGCTATGCGAAGCATTGTACAAGCACTTACCATCTTTTATTATAAGTACTTGTGGCGAAGCGTGTTCTAAACCTGTAAGAGTTACTATGTGGTTAGATATATCTCTGTGTTCCAACAAGTCTAAATAATAGGGTTGTATTTTGCTATTATCTCCTTCCTTCCAATTGCGCTCTACACGGCTTAATGATGCTGAGCTTATAGAACAGCGTGTACTGTGCTTAAATATTAGTATTGGCTCGTTGAAAGATTGTGTATTTACAATAGTTTCTAATTGTGCTATTGTAGTAAGTGTATTCCAGTTCATTAGTTTAATAGTTTTAAAATATTTTTATACAAAACTACTATTTTTTTTGTGGCATGAATTTGGTTTAGCGGCATTTTAATTTAACTTAGCAAAATATAATTACATACAATAAAATTACTAATACACTTAATCAGCAACAATATTTTAAAAAAACTAACATGAAAATAATTATTACATCAATTTTACTGCTATGTGTAACATTAGCCATGTCGCAAAATACAGGCAACACAGTAATATTTAGTAACACTGGGCAACGCTTTATTGTTATACTTAACGGAACACGTATAAACGATAACTTTGAAACCAACGTAAAACTAACCAACCTAACTGCCGAATTTTATAAAATAAAATTGTTGTTTGAAAAAGGTGCTCTCAAGCAAAAAGATTTTAATTTGTATGTGCATATTGGGCAAGAAATTACCTACGAACTTAAAACAGTAAAAAACCGCACAGTACTACGTTTTAATAGTGAAGCACCTTTAGTGCCTACGTATATGCCACCAGTTCCAATGCCTGTACAAAGTGCACCTATACAATCTTTACCAACGGGTAATGGTATTGCAAATGCACCAATTATTAATATGCCAATAAATATAAATGTAGGTAATGGTGTTGTAAATAATGCGCCCAATAGTGGCACTATTGCACAACCTATAATTAGCCCATACGGTTGCCCAAGCCCTATGTCTGGAACTGCATTTGGGCAAGCAAAGCAAAGTATTAATACAAAGCCATTTGAAGATAATAAACTACAGATAGCTAAGCAAGTATTGGGCAGTAACTGCTTAACTTGTGCGCAAGTAAAAGAAATAATAATGTTATTTAATTTTGAAGATTCCCGCTTAGATTTTGCTAAATTTGCTTATGGTCGTGCGTATGATTATGGCAATTATTTTATAGTAAATGATGCCTTTAAATTTTCTGATTCTATAGACCAATTAAATAGTTACATACAATCGTTTCAACGCTAAATAGAATAATGAAAACAATAATAAACCCAACTAATGCCCCTGCACCAATAGGCCCTTATAGCCGTGCTATACAAGCTGGTAATACTATATATACAAGTGGCAATATTGCATTAGATGCTGATGGTAACTTATACATAGGCGACATTAAAACAGAAACTGAAATAGTAATGAATAACCTCAATACTATTTTGCAAGCTGCTGGAGCATCGTTTAATAACGTAGTTAAAGCATCAATATTTATTGCCGACATGAACGACTTTGGAGCAATTAATGAAGTGTATGCACGTTATTTTACCAACGATTTTCCTGCTCGAGAAACCGTACAAGTTGCACGATTACCCAAAGACGCTCGTGTCGAAATTAGTGTAATAGCGGTGGTGTAATTAAATGGGTATTATTAAACACAATTATTAAATGATAACAGTAATTAATTATGGTGTTGGCAACTTGGGTTCGGTAATGAATATGTTTAAAAAAATAAACGTAGAAGCCCAACTATCCACAAGTATTGACGATATTAAAAATGCAAAAAAACTGTTGTTACCTGGTATTGGTTCATTTGATATTGCAATGCAAAAGTTAATTTCAACAGGATATTTACCTTATTTAAACCAAAAGGTAATGGAAGAAAAGGTACCTACATTGGGTATTTGTCTTGGTATGCAACTTATGACTAATGGAAGCGAAGAGGGAACACACAAGGGCCTAGGTTGGTTTGATGCAGAAACCGTAAAGTTTAATTTAGACACAAACATATATAAAATACCTCACATGGGTTGGAACGATGTGTTTTTGAAACAAGCTAACAATACACTTACCGCCAATTTGCCTGTAGAGCCTCGTTTTTATTTTTGCCATAGTTACTTTGTTAAGTGTAAGAATGATAACGAACAAATGCTAACGTGCAACTATGGCAATGAATTTACTTGCGGAATAAATAATGAAAACATATACGGTGTACAGTTTCACCCCGAAAAAAGCCACAAATATGGTATGCAATTACTCAAAAACTTTTCAACGCTATAAACAATGAGAAGAATACGAGTAATACCCGCCTTATTAATTAAAGATGGCGGATTGTATAAAGGCCAGCGTTTTAAAGATTTTAAATATGTGGGCGACCCCATAAACGCCATAAAAATATTTAACGATAAAGAAGTAGATGAGCTATGTGTGTTTGACATAAGTGCTACCACAGCTAACAAAGCTCCTGACTATAAACTTATACAAGAGTTTGCTGGAGAATGTTTTATGCCTTGTTGCTATGGTGGAGGAATTAATAAATTGGAACACGCACAACGTATATTTGAATTGGGTATAGAGAAAGTATCCATAAGCAGTGGTGCATTTAGTAACCCACAGCTCATAGGACAAATAGCCAATCAATACGGAGCGTCTAGCACTGTTGTTACTATTGATTACAAAAAAAAAATATTTGGCAAAACTACTGTATATACGCATCAGGGTAGTTACAATACAAAACTAACAGTACTAGAATGGGCTAAAACTGTTGAAAACGCTGGTGCAGGCGAAATTATATTAAATAGTATTGATAAAGATGGGTTGATGACAGGCTACGACTTAGACATGATACACGCGGTGAGTAATAGCGTAACCATACCTGTTATAGCATTAGGAGGCTGTGGTACAATAAGCGATATGGCTAAAGCCGTGGAGCAGGGTGCTAGTGCAGTAGCAGCAGGTAGCACATTTGTGTTTCATGGAAAGTTAAAAGGCGTACTTATAAATTTCCCTACACAAGACGAATTAAAGAAAGAATTATATATTCCATAAAAAAATAATGATAAATAAAACTTTACTAAAATTCAAAAAACATACGTTATTTATACTTTATTTATTAATGATAATAGGAATTTGCTTTGGTGTATATAACTCTAGTGGCTTAGTTCATATTCAAAAAATAATTAGCTATTTAGTTGCATTAGTCTTAATATATATATTGGTAAATAAATATATTATTGATAAAAATAGGAACGTTGATATAACATTTATGAATAATAGTAACAATGATGTACTGCTAAATATAGTAATAGGAGTATCACTACTTACTTGCATATTTCACTTACTTTATCTGGGTTATATTCCTGTTTGGGAAACCTATAAATCTTTATATGGAATAGAAATTTCATTTATTAGAGAAGATGTTTTATCTAAATTAAACACTACATTAAACTATCTAGTTGCATTTAATTTAAATGCTACAATTCCATTTATATTTTATCAAACGTTTAAGCGCAAAAAACGATATTTTGTTATTTTATACATTATATTATTTTTTTATTTATTAAATGTATTACAAAAAAGTTATTTGCTATTTGCCATACTTCCATTGGCAATTCTTATGTTTAACCAAAAGTATTACAAATTGGGTATTGCTACCATTGTATTGTCTACATTATCTATCTTTTTTATAATATGGCTATCTAACCCACAACTAAGAGCAAGTAGTACTGAAATAGATTTATATGCAAAAAAATATATTTCAAAAAACATTCATGCAAATACAGTTTTAGCGCCACAGGCAATACTTCCCAAAAGCTCAGTGTCTTCTCAAAATGTTGTACTAAGTATATTTATTGGTTTTTATAATAGAATAGCTCTAGTACCTGGGCATGTTGTTAGTAAATGGTTTGATTATATACCCCAAAAATTACCTTATACACATGGTTATAATATTAGGCCAATTGCATTAATTAGTGGAAAAAATTATCAAGATTATAATTACTCGAGAATGATTTATGATTTAGAATTTCCTGAAGACGCCAAAAACGGTTTAAAAGGAACTGCAAATGTTGCTCATTTTATGAATGATTACGCTAGTTTTGGTTTTTGGGGCTTATTTTTTTCAGCCCTGCAAGTAGTTATTATAATTCAACTTCTGCAACATATATTTAAAAATAATATAAGTGATTTAATATCATTTAACTTAAATTTTATGCTTGCGCTATCCTCTACTGCACTTACCACAACTTTATTTTCAGGAGGATGGGCTTTAATGATTGTTTATTATTTTCTTTTTAATCACAAAAATGAAATTACTGATTAATAAAATAGCAACAAATAATTTTTATGTTTTAACAATAGGAACAATTGCATCTCAATTTTTAGTACTTGCTACATTTTTTGCAATTGTTAAATTTAACATATACACACCAAAAGAGGTTGGAATACTAAATATAGTATTAAACAGTGTTGGTATACTGGCAGTATTGTTTAGTTTAAGATACGAGTCAGCTATTGCAAAATCAAATACTGAGGAAGAGGCCGAGCAAGTTTTTTGGATGTGTATTTGGTGGAATTTTGTTTTTTTATTTTTATTTAGTTCTTGTTTTTATTTTATTCCAACAGCAGCTATATACAATCTTGGATTATCAAATCTAGGTGTTTATGTGTATTTAATCCCTTTATATACATTTGTATTAACCATAAATCAATTACTAATTTTAAAAATAAATAGAGATGGGAATTATAAATTAAACGCAGTTTCCAAAGTTTTAAATTCGTTATTGTTTATAATTATACTTATAGTAGCAACTTGTTTTTTTAAAAATTATTTTAGCGTACTTAATGCGCAATTTTTTTCGTTATTAGTTGTAACACTTCTACTTTTATATAAGAATAAAAATCTTTTTAGAACTCATTTTGATGTACATACTTTTAAATCGCTGAGCAAAAAATATATTTATTTACCAAAATATTTTTTAGTATCATCATTGTTTGATAAGCTAAGTGTGAATATGCCTTTGTTATTTATTAATAAAATATTTGACGTATCTGTTGCTGGTTATTTTGGTTTTAGCGAGCGTATTTTAAGCAGTCCTTCAGGCGTAATTAGTTCTTCTATTTCTCAAATTTTATATCAAGATGTTTGCAAGAGAATTAATATTCAACAAGAACATTTTAGTATTTTTGCATCAAATCTTCGCAAGTTATTTTTGATGGGCATTTTGCCATTTTCAATACTTATTATAGGCGGAGATTATCTTGCCAAAACATTATTAAGCGAGGAGTGGCAGGGAGTTGGCATATATTTACAATGTATAGCGGCTATACAATTTATACGTTTTATGGTATCTCCGTTAAGTGTTATATTGCTTGCAAATAAAGAAACTAAAATACTTGCGATATGGCAAACAAGCTATTTTATTAGTGTTAGTGTTATTATTGGTGTATCTTACTGGTACAAAAACATAAAACTATTTTTAATTTTACTTGTTATTATTGAATTTGTGCTGTATAGCATCTATCTTTACTTAATATATAAATCAGCAAAAAAATCATTATTATAAATTATGTGCGGCATATCTTTATTAGTTAACAAAACATTATCTAACGCTCACTTTGATGACATTCATACTATGAATGAAACCATATTACATCGTGGTCCTGATGCTGGAAATACCTATGTGTATAACAATGTAGCACTAGGACATAGAAGACTTGCAATAATAGATTTGTCTGTTGATGGAGAACAACCAATGCATTGGAAGGATAAGTACACAATTATATTTAATGGCGAAATTTATAATTACATTGAAATAAAAAATGATTTGGAAAGTAAAGGATATATATTCTCTACCAAAACAGATACTGAAGTTATACTTGCTGCTTATGATTGTTATAAAGAAGACTGTTTAAACTATTTTAATGGCATGTGGGCATTTGTTATAATAGATAAACAATCTAATAGTTTGTTTGGAGCTAGAGACCGTTTTGGTGTAAAACCCTTTCATTACTGCATTATCGACAAATACTTTGCCTGCTCGTCAGAAATTAAGCAACTTTTAACAATAGTACCTGCTGTTGCTAACGAACAAATTGTGGTTGATTTTTTGTCGCACGGAATAGTTGAACACAAAGAGGAAACGTTTTTTAAATCTATTTTTAAATTATTGCCCAGTACCTACTTTGTGTACAATTTAACAAGTAATAAAATCACATTCAAAAAATATTATGAAATTTTATTACGTAATGAAATATTAAATTACTCTTTGGAGGAAAGTATTAATGTTTATGAAAAAACTTTAGAAAGTGCAATAAAACTTAGAATGCGCTCTGATGTTAAAGTAGGTACCTGCTTAAGCGGAGGGCTTGATAGTTCTACTATTGCTGCAATAGCGTCTAAAATGTCAAACGGTAAATTTACAGCCATAACAGCATCGTCTACAGATAAACGAAATGACGAAACCAATTTTGCTAAAGAAGTAGTACAACATTGTAATTTAGATTGGAAAACAATATGCCCAACTACCACTGTTTTTTTTAATAATATTGCCGAAATTATTAAAACTCAAGAAGAACCTTTTGCATCTACGTCAATATTTATGCAATATTTTGTAATGAAAAGCGCAAAAGAAAATGGCTGTACTGTGTTGTTAGACGGTCAGGGAGGAGATGAAACGTTATTTGGATATGAACGTTATTACGCCTCATTATTTAAACATTTAAGTTTTATAGATAAGATAAAGACCTTTAGAGCTGCAACTAAAAATTCAAAACTAACAGCTAAAACACTTGTAGCTTACCTGTTTTATTTTAATAATTTTTTTATTAGAAAATTGTTTTTAAAAAAAAGAAGTGCGTTTTTAAAACCAAATTATATAAATAAAATAGATTTTTCGATAATTAAAGATGCTATTAAATCTAACAATAATGTAGTTAATTTACAAATATTAGAAATTACCAAAACAACAATGCCTCAATTGTTAAAATACGAAGACCGTAATTCAATGCGTCATTCTATAGAAACTCGCTTACCATTTATTGATTATAATTGTGTTGAAGTTGCGCTATCCATAAACAATAATTACAAAATATATAATGGCTGGACTAAATATATTTTGCGCAACATTACACAAAAACATTTACCAAGCAGTATTGCATGGCGCAAAAATAAGGTTGGATTTGAGTCGCCTCAAGACGAATGGCTTAAAAATAAAAATTATTTTTTACCATTAATAAAATCTTCATTACTATTAAAAAAAATAACAAAAACTGACTTTGATTTTGAAACTATTAGTGATAACAATCTATTTTGGAAATTATATTGTGTAGCCGCTTGGGAAAAAGAATTTATTTTAAAATAATAGTTAGGCACTAAATTATGAACTTACATATATATCCTTCTGTTTTTAAAAACGAATCTCGCATACTTAAAGAAACCAAAAGTTGTATTGATTTAGGCATAACTAATACGGTTGTGGTATGCGCGTTACACACTAATGGAGTAAACGAAAACGACATTATAGACAACAACAGAAGTGTAAAACGTTTAAAAATACCATTTGGAAATGCAATAGGAGGCAAGCAAGCAATGTTTAAACTATTTTTCTTTAATATATATACTATCAAATATGGCTTAAAAATTAAGCCACAACTTATTAATTGCCATAGTTTAACAGTACTAGTAAGTGGGGTTGTACTAAAATTATTTACTGGTGCAAAACTAGTTTACGACACACATGAATTAGAAACCGAAAAAGCAGGAATGGGTAATGTAAGACGTATTATTGCTAAGTTGTGGGAACGAGTTTTAATTCAATTTGTAAATGGAGTTATAACTGTAAGTCCGTCAATTAACGATTGGTATATTAAAACGTATAAACTCAATAATTGCGTGTGCGTGCGAAACATTCCTTACCAACAAATTAATGCACCATCAAAAAATAGTATTTTAAGAGATGAATTTAAAATAGAAAGTGATGCTATCATTTATATTTATCAAGGATTATTTTCGAGAGGTAGGGGTATAGAGCTTATGCTTTCTACTTTTGAAAAACTCCCCATAAACAACCATCTTATACTTATGGGTTATGGACCATTAGAGGTACTTATACAAAAATATACCGCACAATTTCCAAACATACATTTTAAAGCAGCTGTTGCACCAGCAGATATTATAAAATATACGTCAAGCTGTGATGTAGGAATAGTGCTTATTGAAAACATTTCGTTGAGTTATTATTATAGTTTGGCTAATAAGGTGTTTGAATATATGCTATCGGGTCTTCCTATTATAACAAGCAATTTTCCTGATATGCAAAATTTGGTAACCACATACAATTGTGGGTGGAGCATAGAACCAAGTATTGAACAACTAAAAAAAATTATTTTACAGTTAACTACTCAAGAAATAGAAAATAAAAAAAATAATTTAAGCACAATTAATAAAAATTTGTGTTGGGAAAAGGAAGAGTGTAAATTGCAACAATTTTATAAACAATTAGTTTAATTTTAAACAGAAAATAAAACGTTACACATGAATTTAAATTATAAAATATGCACACGTTGTATAATGGATACAACCGATAGCAACATTACTTTTAGTACTCTTGGCGTATGTAACCATTGCTTAAATTATGACGAACAAAAAAAGTTAAGAGTTTGGGATGGCACACAAGCAAAAATAGAATTAGAAAAAATAGTAAATAAAATAAAAAAAACAGGCTTAAATAATACCTACGATTGTATAATAGGAGTTAGCGGAGGAGTTGATAGCACTTATGTTGCATATGTAGTTAAGCAACTTGGATTACGCCCACTTGCTATACATTTTGATAACAATTGGAATTCTGAACTTGCAGTAAGTAATATTGAAAAAACATTAACAACACTAGATATAGACCTGTATACTTACGTTATTGATTGGCCTGAATTTAAAGATTTACAACTATCTTTTCTTAAAGCTTCAACTCCTGATGGAGAAGTACCAAGCGACCACGCAATAAATGCCCTACTATACAAGGAAGCTAATAAGAGAGGGATTAAGTATATAATAAATGGAATGAATTATGCATCAGAATCTATTGCCGTGCACTCGTGGGCGTATGGGCATACAGATTGGAAATATATTAATGGAGTTCAAAAAAAATTGGGCTCTTTAAATTTAAAAAATTACCCACACTTTAATTTTTTACAATTATTTTATTGGACATTTATTAAAAAAATTAAATCAGTAGCAATACTAAATTTTATAGACTATAATAAAGAAGCTGCAATGGATGTTTTACAAAAAAAATTAAATTGGAAATATTACGGTGGCAAGCATTACGAGTCTATATATACGCGTTTTTATCAAGGATACATTTTACCTAAAAAATTTAATATTGATAAACGTAGAGCGCACTTATCTGGCTTAATTCTATCGGGGCAAGCAACCCGCGACCAAAGTTTAATTGATATTAAAACTAATCCGTTAGATTTAAATGTAGAAAAAACAGACAAGGACTTTGTTATGAAAAAGTTAAATTATTCAGAAGTTGAATTTAACACAATGATGAACGCTCCATTAAAAACATTTAACGATTACCCAAACAATCACAATCTAGTAATGCGTATTAAAAACATTGTTAATTTAATGCGTAAAAATGGACTTTATTCAAAGTAAATATTAATGATAAATAAAATTACACCACTAACGCTAACCGCAGTAGCTAAAGTGCACAAAGAGGTTTACTTAAAAAATCATTTTTCTAGTTTAATGTCACCTCAAAAAACAGAAGAGTTTTACAGCTATCAAATAGCGCACAACGAGCACTGCTATAGTTACACCTTCAACAACGAAATTGTAGCATTTATTATTTCAGGAAAAAACACCAATAAAGCAGTTAATTCATTTATTATGAATAATAAACTTTATTTATTATTTGTAACCATTAGTAATCCTCGCTTTTTATTACAAAAAGCGAAACAATTTATAAGCGTATTATTGAGCAATAATAAAGAGAAATTTGAAATACAGCCATTTAGATTACTTAGTGTAGCAGCCTCTTCAAAGGTGCAAGGCAAAGGTGTTGTGGTGCGTTTTTTTAACGAATATCATAGCGTTTTAAAAACACATGGTATTAATAGTTATGGCTTATCTGTTAAATCGGACAATACTCGCGCTATAAAACTATACGAAAAATTAGGTTTTGAAATTGAACATATTGAAAAAACCTCAATATATTATAAAATAACTTTATAACCTCACTTAAGAAACAACACTATGAACCCTAAAAAAATACTTGTACTTGCACCACATACTGATGATGGTGAATTTGGCTGTGGTGGAACTATTAACAAACTTATAAGTGAGGGTAACGAAGTATACCTTGCTGCTTTTTCGGCTTGCCAGCAATCTGTACTACCACAATTTCCTTCAGATATATTGATAACAGAAGTAAAAGCAGCTACCATAAAATTAGGTATAAAACCCGAAAACTTAATATTGTTTAATTATGATGTACGCACATTTAACTATCGCAGGCAAGATATACTGGACGATTTAATAAAATTACGCGCAAAAATAAAACCCGATATGGTATTTATACCATCACTCAACGATATACACCAAGACCATAAAACAATAGCCGAAGAAGGATTGCGTGCATTTAAATTTAGTACCATACTATGCTACGAAATGCCTTGGAACAATATTACGTTTACCACCTCATCGTTTTTTATATTAACTGAAGCCAACGTGCAGGCAAAAGTAAATGCTTTAGGCGAATACAAATCGCAAGCACATCGCCCCTACGCTAACGAACGTTTTATACGCTCACTTGCCAATACACGTGGCGTACAAATAGATCAAGAATACGCTGAAGCATTTGAAGTATTGCGCTGGATTAATAATTAAACAAATTTAAAAAAATGGTAACTTTACAGGCTATACAAGATAAATATAAAAACTACACCGTATTAGGCGAGTTAAATACACCTATAGTTAAAATAGTACAGCTCAATATAGCCCTACAACCCAATGAAATGGCTTGGTGTGCTGACAAAAACAAAGAGCAACTTTTACAACTATCCGCAGGTACTGTAATAGTAAGTAACGAAGTATATTTATGGTTTATTGATGTAAAAAAAGAATTTAACAACCTCAATTTTATAATTGTTGATGCAGCTCGCCGAGCATTTTTAAAAATAGTACAAACGTTTTTTACGGTAACAAAACCTGTAGGCTCAGTAGCCGCAAGTGCATATATTCACCCATCAGTTATTATAAATACAAGCAAGTGTAACATAGGGCACAACGTTGTTATAGAGGCTAATTGTACTATTGGTAATAATGTAGAGATTGGCAACAACACGGTGATACTTGAAGGAACAATAATTAACGACAACGTAAAAATAGGCTGCAACAATACTATAGGAGGAGTAGGATTTGGTTATGAAAAAGACGAAAACGGTAATTACGAGCTTATACCGCACATAGGCAACGTAATTATAGGTGCAGGCGCCGAAATTGGCAGCAATAATTGTATTGACAGGGCGGTATTAGGAAGTACTTTAATAGAAAAAAATGTAAAAATAGATAACCTTGTACATATTGCACATGGAGTTATTTTACGAGAAAACTGCCTTATAATAGCCAATGCCATGATTGGTGGAAGTACCGAAATTGGCAAAAACACATGGGTAGCACCATCAACATCTATTATGCAAAAATTAAAAATTGGCAACGATGCTTTAATAGGTATGGCTGCTGTAGTACTTAAAGATGTAGAAGATAGAAGTGTAATGGTAGGTAGCCCCGCTAAAAAAATAAAAACACTATAACCAATGTTAGTATCAGTAATTATACCTTGCCGAAACGAAGTTAAGTATATTGAAGAGTGCATTAATGCTATATACAACTCTAGTAATATAGATTTTGAAACTATTGAGGTATTAATTATTGATGGAAAAAGTAACGATGGTACACTGCAAATTATCAAACAATTACAACAAAAGTACCCAACATTAAAACTTATTGAAAACACATTACAACTTACACCCTATGCATTTAATTTGGGTATAAATAATAGTGTAGGAAAGTATGTTCAAATTATAGGAGTGCGACAAATAGTAAAACCCAATTACATAAGTAATGCAATACACACACTAACCAACAATTCCGAAATTTGGTGTGTTGGAGGAAAAGTAATAAATGTATTTGAAAACAATGATAGCGAAACAATTGCAGCAGCCATGAGTAGTTGGTTTGGTGTAGGTGGCGGAAATTTTAGAATACTAACACAATCTGCTTTTGTTGATACCGTAGGTACACCTATGTATCCACGTGCTGTGTTTGATAAAATTGGATTATTTGACCAAGATTTAGTACGAAATCAAGATGACGATTATAATTATAGAGTTACTTATGCTGGCGGAAAAATATTTTTAAACGTTGATATTGCTGTAAAGTATTATGTACGTGCCTCGTTTCAAAATTTATTCAAACAATACTATCAGTATGGGTATTGGAAAGTATTTGTAAATAAAAAACATAATACACTCACCACATTACGTCAATTAGTACCCGCGTTGTTTGTATTATATTTACTATCATTAATAGTAATAGCAGGTGTTTTACCAAATATATATTTTGGAGTATATTTTGTGGGAATGTTAATTTACATCCTATCCGCATTATATGCTGCATCTAAAGTTAGTACAATTAGTACTAATTATTTTAAAATAGTAGGCACTTTTTTTATATTACATCTATCTTACGGTTTTGGCTATTTGGAAGGATTAATGCAGTTTGTAATACTTAAACGTGCCCCCAAAAACAGCAGTAAAACTTTAAGTAGATAACAAACCAACAACATATGTTAAACAACATAAAATATAGCAGTACTTCTATTATACTATCGTTACTGTGCTTTAGTTTACCATTATTTAAATTTTTAGCACCTCTATTTATAATTTTATTGTGCGTAGATACTTTGTTTAATCTAGCTAAAAAAGATTTTTTTACGGCAACCAACAAAAGTTTATTATTACTTATTATGTTTTATTTGCTAACCATTATAAGTTATTTTTTTGCTTATAACAAAAGTATTGCTGGTTTTGAGTTAGAAGTAAAACTTTCGTTCTTAATACTTCCCTTATGTTTTATTTTTAATAACAAAATTAAAAAGGTAACGATTGTTTTATTATTAAAATCCTTTGTATTTGGTTGTTTAGTAAGTTCTTTGCTATGCTTAGTGCATAGCTCTAAAATATATTTTAGCACTCATCTTTTTGATTCGTTTACCTACGACAATATTTCTTTTTTTCATCACTCTAGTTACTTTGCAATGTATTTACAAGTTGCATTATTAGTTTCACATTATTTAATTAAAAGCACATCTACCACTTCTTTATTTCGTGCGGTGTATTCATTTTGTATTATAATTTTTGCGGTAATTATTATTTTATTAGCTGCAAAAATTAGCATTTTGCTTCTTGCTATATACATACCTTATGGTTTATATGTATTAGTTTTAAAAAACAACAAATGGTTTGTAAACGCTTTAGTTGTTGTATTTTTCCTTACTACAACTCTGTTTATTTTCAATAAAAGCGCAGTCTTACAATTACGCATAAGGGAAGGAGTTTCCAATGCTTTAATTCCTGTAACATCAATCAATGCTAAAAGCCCCGATGTTTCATCTTCGCAAATGCGAAAATTAATTTGGCAAGATGCCATCACACTTATTAAACAAAAACCATTAGGCTATACCACTGGAGACGTGGACTCAGCATTAGTTATACAATACATAAAAACTGAAAACGCACTAGCAACACAAAAACATTTAAATGCTCACAATCAATTTCTACAAACTACTTTGGCACTGGGTATAGTAGGTTTGCTAACGTTACTTTCGCTACTTTATTATCCATTATTCAAACTCAACAAAGAGGCTTGGTTTTTTTATTTATTTTTCTCACTCATTATTACTTTTAATTTTTTAACAGAATCTATGTTACAAACACAGTCAGGCATTGTGTTTTTCGTGTTAAGTTATTGTATACTCGTGTCTAGCAATACCAAAACTATTACTCAGTATAAAATGGAATAAATACTTATTTTAGCAATATTATTTAAAATGATTATAAATTACAATCGTATTCAATTTAACTATGTTTTTGTAACCTTTCGCACTATTTTGAATAGTAAATTTGCATAAATAAAATACTGGTATTAACTTTTTTAATAACAATAAAATAAACTCTAATAATAACTAATAATCAACAAAAACAAATGGAAGTAAAAAACAAAATCGGATTCCTAAATTCGGGTATTGGTCAAAAAGTAACAATGGCACTTACAGGCCTATTCTTGTGCATATTTTTAATAGTGCATTTAACAGGTAATTTTCAGTTATTCCACCACGATTCAGGTTTAGCATTTAATGAATATGCGGTGTTTATGACTACCTTTCCGCCTATCAAATTTGTATCGTATGGTTTGTATGCTATGATACTTTACCACGCATTTAAAGGCTTACATCTTGCATACAAAAACACTAAAGCACGCCCAGTAAAATATCAAGTGGAAAAAGCAAGTGCCAACAGCCCCTGGACAAGCCGTTACATGGGAGTATTAGGTACTATTATTTTAGTGTTTATATGTACACACATGAGTAATTTTTGGTGGGAATATCACAACGGACCTATTCCACTTACCAAGTACGAAACCAGCTTGGTAAACGGTACTATGACAGCAAGTACCTATGTGGGCGAAATAGCAGGCAAAAAGCTAGAGTACAACAATGCCGATAATACTTTACACACCGTTATTATTAAAGATTTGTACGTAGTAGTGGCAGAAGCTTTCCACAACATTGGCTTAGTTATACTCTATGTATTAGCAATGGCTGCATTAGGCTTTCACTTGGTGCATGGTTTTCAAAGTTCTTTCCAAACCGTTGGTTTTAATCATGTACGCTATACCAAGGTTATACAAGCCATAGGTATATATGTTTTTGGAATAGCTATTCCTATTGCATTTGCGGCTATGCCTATTTATTTTTATTTATTAAGCATCCACTTAATTTAACTTTTTTTAAAACTATTTATTTGATATGATACTAGATTCAAAAATACCTACAGGTCCGTTAGACCAAAAATGGGGAAAATATAAAGGCGATGCCAAATTGGTAAATCCAGCCAATAAGCGTAAATTAGAAATTATAGTAGTCGGTTCAGGGCTTGCAGGTGCTTCGGCAGCAGCAAGTTTTGCCGAGTTAGGTTACTCTGTAAAAGTATTTTGTTACCAAGATAGTGCGCGTCGCGCACACAGTATAGCTGCACAAGGAGGTATTAATTCAGCCAAAAATTATAAGAACGACGGCGATAGCGTGCATCGTTTGTTTTATGATACTATAAAAGGGGGCGATTTCCGCTCAAGAGAAGCCAACGTATATCGCCTTGCCGAAGTATCTACAGGTATCATAGACCAATGTGTGGCGCAGGGAGTACCGTTTGCACGTGAGTATGGGGGGTTGTTAGATAATCGGTCATTTGGTGGGTCGCAAGTATCACGTACATTTTATGCAGCAGGACAAACTGGCCAGCAATTATTATTAGGAGCGTATTCGGCCATGATGCGTCAAGTAGGCTTAGGTACAGTAAAAATGTATGGTCGCCACGAAATGCACGAGGTTGTTACTATAGATGGAGTAGCAAGGGGTATTATAGCTCGTAACTCCGTTAATGGAGAATTGGAACGCCACTTTGGACACGCAGTAGTATTAGCAACTGGTGGCTACGGTAACGTATTCTTTTTAAGTACTAATGCTATGGGTTGCAACGTTACTGCGGCTTGGAAAGCGCACAAAAAAGGTGCAGCATTTGCTAATCCTTGTTTTACACAAATACACCCTACTTGTGTGCCTGTAAACGGCGATTATCAATCAAAACTTACGTTAATGAGCGAATCGTTGCGCAATGATGGGCGTATATGGGTGCCAATGCATAAGGAAGATTGTAAAAAAGATCCTCGTCAAATAGCCGAAGAAGACCGTGATTATTATTTGGAACGCAAATATCCATCATTCGGTAACTTAGCACCACGAGACATTGCAAGCCGTGCTGCCAAAGAAGCCTGCGATGAAGGACGTGGAGTTGGCGAAAGCGGTTTAGCCGTTTATTTAGATTTTGCTGATGCTATAAAACGCAAAGGATACGATGCTATAAAAGCAAGTTACGGTAACTTGTTTGATATGTACAAACACATTACCAACGAAAATCCTTACGAAATACCTATGCGCATATATCCTGCAGTGCATTATACAATGGGCGGTTTATGGGTAGATTATGAATTAATGACATCAGTAAAAGGTTTGTATGCCGCTGGCGAATGTAACTTTAGCGACCACGGTGCTAACCGCCTTGGGGCATCTGCACTTATGCAAGGTTTGGCCGACGGTTACTTTGTATTGCCATATACCATTGGTAACTACTTAGCCGGCGAAATATTTACAAAACCAATAGACTTAAATCACCCTGCGTTTGTGGAGGCCGAAAACATAGTTAAAGAACGTTTTAATAAACTATTAAGTATAAAAGGAACTAGAACCGTAGATGATTTTCACCGTGAGTTAGGTAAAATTATTTGGGATTATTGTGGTATGGCTCGTACACGCGAAGGCTTAACCAAGGCTAGAGTTATGGTACAAGAATTGCGTGCACAGTTTTGGAAAGATGTAAAAGTAAGCGGCACTACCGATTCTCTAAACCCCGATTTGGAAAAAGCAGCACGTGTTGCCGACTTTTTGGAATTAGGAGAATTAATGATTGTAGATGCACTAACCAGAGAGGAATCGTGCGGAGGACACTTCCGAACCGAGTATCAAGATGCAGGCGAAGCACAACGTAACGATGAACTTTTTGCATTTGTATCGGCTTGGGAATATACTGGCGATAATAAAGATGAAATATTGCACAAAGAACAATTAGTGTACGAAAATATTAAATTACAAGTACGTAGTTATAAATAATAGTTACGCTTATTACACGCCTTTTATCCAACTTATTTAAAACATTTACACTATGAAATTTACATTACAAATATGGCGACAAGCCAACAATAAAGCACAAGGCAAAATGGTGGATTATCAAATTGATAATATCAATGCCAATATGTCGTTCCTTGAAATGATGGACGTGCTTAACGACCAAATAATACGCAAAGGCGAAGAGCCAGTTGCCTTTGACCACGATTGCCGCGAGGGTATATGCGGTATGTGTAGTATGCACATAAACGGAAGAGCTCATGGGCCTTTAAAATTAAGTACCACTTGCCAGTTATATATGCGCAATTTTACTGATGGCGAAACTATTACTATAGAGCCGTTTCGTGCTAAAGCATTCCCAGTATTAAAAGATTTGATTGTTAACAGAGGCGCCTTCGATAATATACAAGCAGCAGGCGGATTTATATCAGTAAGTACTGGGCAAGTAAAAGACGCCAACAATATTCCTATCAACAAAGAAGATGCAGATATGGCATTTTATGCAGCAGCCTGCATAGGTTGTGGTGCTTGTGTAGCAGCTTGCAAAAATGCTTCGGCATCGTTGTTTGTATCGGCTAAAGTATCGCAATACGCATTATTACCACAAGGACAAACCGAACGTAACGAGCGTGTACTTGCCATGGTAAATCAAATGGAAGTAGAAGGCTTTGGGAGCTGTACTAACACTGGTGCTTGCGAGGCCGAATGCCCTAAAGGAATAAGCATAAGCAACATAGCACGCATGAACCGCGATTATATTTCTGCGGCAATTTCGGCTAAATAAGTTACAAACTCAATAATAAAAACTTAACGCCAGTAGATTTTATTAATTATTGGTGTTAAGTTTTTTAAATGAAAAAAAATATTTACACCTTGGTAGCTATACATTCCCTTCTCGGTGGCTGAGCGGAGTCGAAGCCCATATACGACTAGGGCTCCAACTCCGCTCAGCCACCGAGATGTGATTATAAAACTTTATAAAAAATAATAAAACAAAACAAAAACCAACCAAAATGAAACTAACCTTATTCACAATCTTAACTACATTTATTATGTCATTAACCTCAGCACCCAAAAGTATTCACCAATTTAAAGTAAAAGATATTGATGGTAAAATATTTGATTTTGCATCATTAAAAGGCAAAAAAGTATTAATAGTAAATACGGCTTCGGAGTGCGGATTTACCAAGCAATACGCAGGTTTAGAAAAAGTATATAAAAAATATAAAAGCCAAAATTTTGTAATAATAGGTTTTCCGTGCAACGATTTTGGTGGACAAGAACCTGGCACCGAAGCCGATGTAAAAGCATTTTGCACCAAAAATTTTAGTGTTACATTTCCATTAATGAGTAAAATATCAGTAAAAGACCCCAATATGGCTCCAATATACAAGTGGCTTACTGATAAGGCACAAAACGGTGTAGAAAGCTCAACGGTTAAATGGAACTTTCAAAAATATATGATTGATGAAAATGGAAATTATGTAAACTACTTACTATCAGTGCGCGACCCAGACTGCGACAAAATAGTAAACTGGATTGAAGGCAAAAAATAAATAAATTTGCTGTTCTAATTTTTTATTACAAAACACTGTTATCTTACAATCTCACAATGGACCTTAATACAACAACTTATATCGAACATCTATCAGAGCAAGAAACTATACGTCGCCAAAAATTGGTAGATATAAAAGCTTTGGGTATAGACCCTTATCCTGCTGCCACATTTGACGTTAATGCCACTGCAAAAAGCATATTAGCCAACTTTACACCCGAAACTGCTGATGATTACAAAAACATAAGCATAGCAGGGCGTGTAATGATTGTGCGCGATATGGGCAAAGCCTGTTTTGCTGGTTTGCAAGATAGCACAGGCCGTATACAACTGTATATTCGCCGAGATGATATTTGCCCTACGGAAGATAAAACTACGTTTGATGTATTGTTTAAAAAATTAATTGACCTTGGCGATTATGTAGGCATTAAGGGCTATGTGTTTGTAACCAAAGTAGGCGAAATATCTATACACGTAACGGAACTTACGTTGTTGTCAAAATCGTTGCGTCCGTTCCCAGTAGTTAAAAAAGACGAAGAAGGAAACGTATTTGATGCATTTAGCGACCCAGAACTCCGCTATCGTATGCGTTACGTAGATTTGGTAGTAAATAGCCACGTAAAAGAAACGTTTTTAAAGCGTACTAAAATTGTAAATACTATACGTACAGAATTGAATAATGCAGGCATAGTAGAAGTGGAAACTCCTATACTACAAAGCATACCAGGTGGTGCAACTGCTCGCCCGTTTATTACGCATCACAATGCTTTGGATATGCCTTTGTATTTGCGTGTAGCCAACGAATTATTTTTAAAACGATTGATAGTTGGGGGGTTTGATGGTGTGTATGAATTTGCAAAAGATTTTCGTAACGAAGGAATGGACCGTACCCACAACCCCGAATTTACGGTACTGGAATTTTATGTTGCATACAAAGATTATAATTGGATGATGGATTTTTGCGAAAGTCTATTAGAAAAAATAGCCATAGCCCTACACGGAACTACTGTGGTAACTGTGGGTAAACACGAAATAGATTTTAAAGCGCCTTATCGCCGTGTAACTATGTTTGAAGCCATACAAGAGCATACAGGCATAGACATAAGCGCAATGAACGAAGATGAACTACGTGCAGTATGCAAGCAATTACGCATAGATACCACACCTACTATGGGTAAAGCAAAATTAATTGACGAAATATTTGGAGAAAAATGTGAGGGGAATTATATACAACCCACTTACATTACCGATTATCCAGTAGAGATGAGCCCTTTAACCAAAAAACATCGTAGCAAAGAAGGATTGGTAGAGCGTTTTGAATTGATGGTAAACGGTAAAGAACTAGCCAATGCCTACAGTGAGTTAAACGACCCTATAGACCAACGCGAACGCTTTGAAGAACAATTAAAATTACAAGAGCGTGGAGATGATGAAGCCATGTTCATTGACCACGATTTTCTGCGTGCATTAGAATACGGTATGCCACCAACAGCAGGTATAGGTATAGGTATAGACCGCCTTACCATGCTTATGACCAACAATCCATCTATACAAGAAGTATTGTTTTTTCCTCAGCAACGCCCCGAAGCAGGTACTATTTAATTACGAATTACGTTTAACACCTAAATACACATACAACATCGCCCACTTATTATTTAATAAGTGGGCGATGTTGTTTATAAAAAACAAGTGAAAAATTCTTACACTTTTACTTTATTTGCTTTTACTTCGTTTTCAAAAAATGCCCATAACGAATCGTTAGGTGCAGGTGCGGTAAGTGTTAGTTCTTCTTTGCGCACAGGGTGTTCAAACTTTACAGCACGTGCATGTAAGCATATAGATCCATCAGGGTTGCTACGCTCCGAACCGTATTTTAAATCGCCCTTAATGCTGCAACCTATAGCTTGCAACTGCGCACGTATTTGATGGTGGCGTCCTGTATGCAAGTCTATTTCCAACAAATGATATTTGTCGCTTGAGGCAATAACTTCGTACGAAAGTTTAGCAAGCAAACCTCCTTTTACTTCTTTTATATGTGCCTTGCTATGGTTTTTAGTTTCGTTTTTAAGTAAGTAATGCGTAAGCGTATCTTTTAGTTTTGCGGGCTTTTGTTTTACTATTGCCCAGTATGTTTTTTTTATACTGTGGTTTTTAAAATCTTCGTTTAAACGCACCAAGCACTTGCTTGTTCGTGCTATTAGCACTATTCCACTTGTTGGACGGTCTAGGCGGTGTGGTATGCCCACAAATGCATCTCCTGGTTTTTTGTATTTGTCTTTAATGTATTTTTGGGCTTCTATTTCTAACGATGTATCGTTAGATTTATCTACCTGCACCAACATTCCTGCTGGTTTATTTATTACAAGTAAATGGTTGTCTTCAAAAAGTATGTTTAGTGTAGTCATATGAGTTTATTTAATTTTTTGGCTGAGGTACAATTTCAAATCCATTGTTATTTAAAAACTAACAAAGTTTGTCATTAATTGCTTCAATACTGTTAATGTACTTTCATCGCTTACTACATCATTCGTTATTAAGCTACTCATATTAGAAAACGGTTGGCGTTGTGCCAGTGTAGTTACCCCAATATGATTGAGCGTTACCGTAAGGTGGTCTATACCCATTAGGCAACCCGCTTTACCTTCGCTCACGCCTATCACACATGCTTTTTTACCCTTAAACATACTTGGTGGAATACTATCAATAAATAATTTTAATATACCTGGGTAACTACCATTGTATTCGGGTATTAAAAATATAAATTTTTGTGCTGGAGTTATGTAGGTGTCTATCAATGTTTGAAATTCGGGCGAACGTTTTCCAAACATATTATCCAATATATGGTTCGCTTGCAATTTCTCTAATGTTAAATAATTTACTTGTGTAGTTTTATGTTCGTAATTTAAAATTTCTAAACATGCTTTTGAAAACACCTGTGTGCGGTTATCTGTGCGGTGTGTGCCGTTAATAATTGTTATCATTTTTTTTAACAAAGTTAATGTGTATAATTAATGGAGGCAAATTTACAAATCATTAACCATTTAACATACATTTGTTCAATATCATTTAACAATAATTACAAAAAAACGTATTATGGGTAAAATTATCGCAATAGCTAATCAAAAAGGAGGAGTAGGAAAAACAACTACAGCTATTAATTTATCAGCAAGTTTGGCGGTATTGGAGTACAAAACATTATTGATAGATGCCGACCCACAAGCCAACTCAACATCTGGCGTGGGTTTCGACCCTAAAAACATAAAAACGAGCATTTACGAATGTTTGATAAATGAAGTAGAACCCAAAAATGCGGTACTACAAACTACTACTCCCAACCTATGGTTGATACCCGCACACATAGATTTGGTTGGTGCTGAGCTAGAATTAGTAAATGCTGCTAACCGTGAACGTTTGCTTAAAATGGCTTTAGCTAAAATAAAAGACGAGTACGATTTTATAATTATAGATTGCTCACCATCGTTAGGATTATTGGTGCTTAATTCACTTACAGCAGCCGATAGTGTACTAATACCCGTGCAGTGCGAGTATTTTGCATTAGAAGGATTGGGTAAATTATTAAATACTATTAAAATAACACAAACCCATTTTAATCCCGAGTTAGAAATTGAGGGCGTATTACTTACCATGTATGACGGACGTTTGCGCCTAAGTAACCAAGTGGTAGAGGAGGTAAAAACACACTTTCAAGACATGGTTTTTGATACCATAATACAACGCAATACCAAATTGGGCGAAGCGCCAAGTTTTGGCGAAACTATTATAATGCACGATGCCAGTAGCAAAGGCGCTATAAACTATATGAACCTTGCACGAGAGGTATTACAAAAAAATGGTCTTACCCAAATAAGTGATGCCGAACGCAAAATAAACAACGCTGCTAACGCTTTAGAAAACGACGCAGAACAATTTTAAAACTTAAAAATGTACCACTACGAAAACCATACTACGAACTCCGATTTTATAACTGATGTTGTAATAGGTATGAGTGATGGTTTAACGGTTCCGTTTGCATTAGCAGCAGGCGTTAGTGGAGTGGTTGCAAGCAATGCAATAGTAATTACTGCAGGCATTGCCGAAATTATAGCTGGAAGTATAGCCATGGGCTTAGGAGGATATTTAGCAGGTACTACCGAAATACACCACTACCAAGCTGAACTAAAACGAGAATACGGTGAGGTAGAACTATACCCCGAAAAAGAAAAAGAAGAGGTGCGCGAAATATTTAAAGACTACGGTTTTAGTGAACAATCGCAGCATTTATTAGTAGAAGAACTAGCCAAGGATAAACATAAGTGGGTAGATTTTATGATGCGTTTTGAACTTGGTTTAGAAAAACCTAACCCCAACAGAGCTCGCAACAGTGCACTTACCATAGGCGGAGCATATATTGTAGGTGGTTTTATTCCATTAGTGCCCTATTTTCTTACCCCAACACCTACACAAGGTTTAAAATTCTCGGCTGTTGTTACGCTTATCTGCCTATTTATATTTGGCTATTTTAAAAGTAAAGTAACCGACCAACCACCTATTATGGGAGCATTTAAAGTTACTATTATTGGCGCTTTAGCCGCTTCGGTAGCATTTGCAATAGCACGTGCTATAAGTTAATTTTTTATTTATTACAATTTGATAATTATTAGTATCTTAGTAAAACAATACTAAATAATATATCTTATGAAAATTAATTTTTGCACCTTTTGTTTAACAGTGTTGAGTTTTATTTTTTTTAGCATCAATAGTACAAGTAACGCTGCTTTTGTATTATATCAATCATCAACCAATGACTCGCTTGTAACTGTTAATAAGCTAACTAACACTAAGTGGCAAGTAGTTAAACACGACCGTCTTAGTAAAGATAAAAAAAAATACAATGAATTTTTAGCAGAACCTAATAATGTTGTTTCTTATACATTTAGAGATGGAAACTCGTGTGAAGTAACTAACGGTGCAATAGTATATTCATGCACTTGGATTATTAAAAATAACAACATTATAATTACCGAAAATACGCAGCATAATAAATTTATATTTTATGTAAAACAAATTACTTCAAATAAGCTTATTATGGTAAATAATTACAAAGCAAATCAAGAAACTATTATTTTGTTAAACAAAATTAAATAAACTGTTATGAAACACCTTTATACACTGCTACTATCTATACTTTTCACATTAACAATTTATGGTCAAGAACCATGTAACTACATATATGTAACTACATCAGGCACTGCATTAGGTACTGGTACTAAAGCCGACCCAGCCGATATGGTACAAGCTATAGCTATAGCAAATGGTGGATTGCGAAGTCATATTAGAATAATGAATGGTACTTATGCCGTTAATCAAAAATTGAGCATTACAGTAAGTAACATTACTATTGAGGGTAATTTTAATGCCACGTGGGATAAAGTAACTTCCACTACAAACGTTATTATTAATAGTACCCCTGCATTAGAAACGGCAATAGTTGGTACAGAAACTATTGGGCATATTATAGGTATAGAAACCGTTAATAACACCAACATAAGTTTAATAGATTTAACAATAAATGTACTTAACACTAATATTGGTACAACCACTATGCGTCGTGGAAATTCGGTATATGGAGTATACGCAAATGCTATTAGTAATTTAAATATTATACGTACTATAATAACTGTTGGTAACGCTTCCAACGGCGACCTAACAGCAGTAAGCGGAGCGATAGGAACTTTTGGTACAATAGGCAGTTGTGGTAATTTGGGCAATTGCGATGGTCCTGTTGGAAATGGTGGAAATGGAGGGACAGGTGGAGGAAACGTTGGTGCAGCTACTGCTGGAGTAATAGGTAGTGTTGGTGGTGGACGTACGGGAGGAAACGGTGGCGGTGGTGGAACTGGTAATTATGATGAAAACAATGGTTTTTCTGCAGGGAATGGTGGTGATGGAGGTTCAGGAGTATTAGGTGGAACTATTGGAGGCAGTGGTGGAGGCTGGACTTGTTTAGATCAAGGTTGTAATAGTTGGCCGCAGGGTCAAACAGGTAGTATTGGACAAAATGGTACAGATGCAATATCTTATAATACTGCAATACAAAGTACTTTCGGACAATTTTTACAATACTATATACCTGGTTTAGGTATTAATGGTTTAGGTGGTTTAGGTGGCGGTGGAGGAAAAGGAGGGGGAGGAGGAGGAGGAGATAGTGGCGGGTTTTTTTGTGGTAATGCTGGCGGTGGCGGCGGCGGCGGCGGTGGCGGTGGCGGTGGCGAAGGCGGCGAAGGCGGAAAGGGTGGGGGAGCAGGAGGTTCATCATTTGCTGTATATACTACGGGCGGTACAACTTATAGTTTTTTGAATTCAACACTTACAGCAGGATTAGCGGGTATAGGAGGTATAGGCGGTAGTGGTGCTTTGGGCGGTACTGGTGGTACTGGCGGAAATGGAGCGTCTAATGATAAAAATAGTTGGACGTCTAACTCACCAAACTGTAATATTGATCAAGCGGGTAACGGTGTTTGTGCGTTAGGCGGATGCTTTGATGGTGAAGGAGGCGCAGGTGGTGCAGGTGGTAATGGAGGTGCAGGTGGTATTGGCGGTAGTGGTCAAGGTGGTACTAATGGTGTAAGTAATGCCCATTACGATACTGGCTTAGGTATTGTTGCTACAAGTTCTACATCTCTTACTACGTTCCCTACTAATGTAGTTATAACAGAAAATCAGGGGTGCACTAATTCCGAAATTAATTTTGCTAAAACCACCTTAGGCGCATGGTCATTGGGTAATAATGGTTTTGTGGTAAATAATATTTCTCAATTGGTTACTTCATATAATATTACCACTGATAATACTTTGCCTGCATATTATACTACTACTGGTATTAAAACAATTGGGGTTGGTATTGAATTTATACCATTGCTTAATATAGTATATAATCGTAGCTTACCAATAATAACAGCCCCAATGCGTATTTGTTCTTACGACTCTTTACTTGTTTTATGCAATGTAGTAGGTGCTTTGCAATATGAATGGATTGTGCAAGAAATTTCGTCTCCATTTTCATTAACAACTCCTGGTCCTAATGTGTATGTGGGAAATCAAGTACAAACTCCCGCAAAAAGCAAAATGCCCTTTAACACTTCAGGGCTAACCAAAACGTATCAACTAAAATTGCGAGTAAAAGATGAGTGTTGTGGTTGGTCAATACCCGTATATACCACATTTGATATTACTGATGTGCCTCTTGTACTAAAAGATACCCTAAAACAATGTAAGGGCATTGCAGTAAATGATACAGCAGTTGGGCACATAAGTTATGTATGGTCTAATAATGGCGGTACAAATCCATTAGCTACGTTTTTATTTGTAAACGATACTACTGTGTACGTAATTGGTACAGATATATTTAATTGTAAAAAAAGAGATTCAACATTTATCAAAATAATAAAAAATAATGGTTTAGTTGTTCCTGCGACTTTAGATGTGTGCCCCAATCAAAATTTTGATGCTGTAGCCGCTGGTGTAGTATCATATTTGTGGTTCAATTCCACAACAAACGATACGCTTTCTTATATTATTTCTGCGCCAATACAACTATGGGTTAGGGGCACTGATAAGTTTGGTTGTAAACAATCGGATACTATAAAAGTAAGTATATATGCACCTCCTACGGCATTACTAGATAGTATGCGTAATATTGCATTGCCAGATATAGAAATAAATATAACCAAAAACGATGGTGGTAATTTTGCATTACCAAGCATTGTTACCTTCCCCAAACATGGTACGGCTGAGGTACTAATTAGTGGAAATATTAAATATACTCCAACACAAGATTATATAGGTAACGACACCATCAAATATTCAATATGTTTAGCTAATTGTAGCGACTTATGCGACTCGGCAATTGTAATAATAATTAATGAAAAAAAATTAACAGCGTCAGGGGGTATAACTCCTAATGGAGATGGATTAAATGATTTTTTTATAATTGAAGGTATTGAACGTTATAAGGACAACGACTTAGTGGTAGTAAACCGTTGGGGCGATGTGGTATATAAAGCACACCCTTACAAAAATGACTGGGACGGTAAAGCTATGGAAAGTTCACTTAAACTTACTGGCGATTATTTGCCCAATGGAACGTATTTATATATTTTGAAACTAACCCCTAACGAAGATAAACCCATTACCAATTATTTGGAAATAGTACGCTAAATTTAATGCACATGCATAAATTTTGCAAACAGTATGTATTTAAAACTTAAAAGTGAGTTGGTAATTAGTTACCAACTCACTTTTAAATTTACTATTATCAACAATAAGCTTATGCTTCCATTAATACAGCCTTAGCATCATTAAGTATATCTTGTGCTTTTTCTTTGGTAGCAGCCTCGGCGTAAGTGCGTAATACAGGCTCTGTACCGCTTGCACGTATCATAAACCAAGTGTTATCATCTATAAAATATTTGTAGCCGTCCATATCGTCAAGGCGTTGTACTTTGTACTTGCCAAACTGTGTGTATTCGCGAGCTTCACACTTTGCTACTATTTTATTTTTGAGGGCTTCGTCTAAATGTAGGTCGTTGCGTTCAAATGCAAATGGACCAGTAATAGCATAAACTTCCTCTATTAATTCAGTTAATGATTTGCCCGATTTTGCCATAAATTCCCATAAGGTTAAGCCCATCCATATACCATCTCGTTCGGGTATGTGTCCTTTAATAGCAATACCTCCACTCTCTTCACCTCCTACTAACACATCTTCTTTGAGCATAATACCGCAAATGTATTTAAAGCCAATTTTTACAGTATCTAAAGGTAAACCATAATGGTCGCAAAGTACTTTTATTTTTACAGAACTACTAAATGCCGTACACACTTTGCCTTTTATGCCCTTATATTTTACCATGTAATGTATAAGTAAAAGTATAATATGGTGCGAATCTACAAATTCACCTTTACTATTATACAAGCCTATTCTATCAGCATCGCCATCGGTACACAAACCACAGTCTATATCGCCATCGGCAAGGCGTATTAAATCGCTAAATTCTTTTAAATTTTTGTGTATTGGTTCTGGCGCTTGTCCGTTAAAACTTGGGTTGTAATCGCAGTGCAGAAACGTAACATCATCAGGAAACAAGCGGCGCATTACGTTTTGCCCTGCACCATACATAGCGTCGTAAGCAAGGTTTAACGGGCTGTTGCGTATAGCGGCTAAATCAAAATTAGCTTCGGCATGTTGCACATACAAGGTTTCCATGTCTATGTACTCAAGCAATGCACCTGTGGCTAACTCGCTACGTACATCTATAGTACACTCGTCTGCTATCATATCTTCTATTTCTTGTACTTGCTCAGGCAACAATGGTCCGCCGTAACTTCCCTTAAGTTTAAAACCATTGTAGCTTGGCGGGTTGTGCGATGCTGTAATAATAATACCCAATGCAGCCTTGTGGCGCACCGTTTCCAACGATACCATGGGTGTACTTACAAAGCCTTCGCTTGTATATACTTTTATGCCATATTGGTTCATTACTTTAATAATTGCGTGTACAAATAGTTCGCCTGCAAACCTACAATCGTGTCCTACTACTACGGAGTTGCCTCCGCTTTGTTTTATCCATTTAGCAGTAGCTTCGGCTACACGTGCTACGTTTTGCTCAGTAAATTCTTGCGCTATAATGGCACGCCAGCCGTCGGTTCCAAATTTTATTTTCATATTAAAAAGTTATAATGGTTATTTTTAAAAGTTGTGTTATTGAAACAAAAATAATAATTATGTTATAAATTTGATACTAACTTTTGTAAGTTATCCATTTCATAATTTCTTTGTAAGTGGCTTTTTTTCCATACATCATTATACCTACACGATATATGCGCCCTGCAAGCCACACAGTACCTATAAAGCCCAATATTAGTAACCCTATAGATAACCCTATTTGCCAATAGGGTACACCAAAAGGTATTCGTGCCATCATTACTATGGGAGATGTTAGCGGAAACATACTAAACCAAAACGACAAAGTGCTATCGGGGTTCATAAGTACGTGTTGTAGCATAATAATACCCAATATAAGTGGGGATGATAGTGGTAACATAAATTGTTGGGTGTCTGCCTCGCTATCAACGGCTGCCCCCATAGCAGCAAATAATGCACTATAAATTAAATACCCACCCAAAAAGAAAATAATAAAGCAAACTACGATTACAGGAAAATCAATATCGGTAATGCTATCGCTTATGGTGGCAAAGTTTTCCATAGTTACACGTTGCTTTGCACTAAGTTCTTGCGAGCTATTTAATGCCGATTTTATAGTGGCACTATCATATTTGTTTTGCCCTATAAACGCTCCTACTACTGTGGTAAGCGTAAACGTAAGTACAACCCAAAGCATAAACTGTGTAAGACCAACCAATGCTACACCTATAATTTTACCCATCATTAACTCAAAAGGTTTTACGCTAGATATTATTACCTCAATAATTCGGTTTGATTTTTCCTCAATTACTCCACGCATTACTTGTGAAGCGTACAGGAACACAAACATATATATCATAAATGCGGCTACATAGCCCAGTATGGTTTTTATTTCGGCATTACCTTCACGTTCTTTGCCCTCTTCGTCTATGTCTATAAGTTGTATTTTTACACGATCGTTGAGTTTGTCTAACACTCGCTTATCCACGCTATTGGCTTCAAGTAGGCGTTTTTGTAATTGTTTTGATATTTCTTTCTCCAAATACGTTTGTGTAAACATACCAGGCTCCTTTTTGTAATACAGCATTATTCCCTCAGGTAAATTAAGCACCGTACGTGGCAAATAAAGTATAGCAGTATAAGGTTGTTGGTACAAATTACTTTTGGCAACGGTAATATCTTCCAATGAATAATCAAATTTTATTTTATTGTTGTCGGTCAATGTATTTGCAAATATTGATGTTTCGTCCACCACTTTTATAAGTACAGTTTCGTCTTTCATTTGTGCTAAATACATTGGCACTATCATAAGCGCAGCCATAAGCACAGGCCCTAGTAGCGAGAGTAGCCAAAACGATTTTTTGCTTACACGGGTAAAATATTCTCGTGCTATAATTAGTTTTATTTTTTGCATAATGTTTTGTTATTGTTTAATATAACTTTGTACGTGGCGTTCTTTCTTGGAGTCGTATATATCGGCTATTTTTACTAATATACCCGTTTCTTCTACATCGCCAAATAGTTCATTAACCGCAGTACCAAAGGTTTTCATAGTGGCACTAAGGTTCATATATGAGTTAATGAGTGGGGGTATATTTTCGCCTAATGCACGCACATGTTGGTTAAGTGCTTTGTGACCATCTTTATAATTAAGTCCTTCAAACAGATGATAAAATGAGGATAGTTCAAACTTGTTTTTTACTGCGTGTATAGGAGTTACCAGCTTATCATTATCAGCAAAATAATACTGCATAAACGCAAGTAGCATATCTCTAGCTTCTATATTGTAATGGGTATACATAGTTACTTTGCCAAAAAAATGGGTAACGTCGGCATTGTCCACAATTAAAGCTCCTAGTCCGTCCCAAAGGTTATCTAGGCTAAATAATCCTTTGCGATTTTCGCTGCTGGGTTGGTAGTTGGGTTGTATCCACGAGCGACCAAGTTCTATGGTAGTATCAAAATAATTAACAATAAATTCATTACTGTAATTAAACAAATGTGCTGTAGATAAATTTATAGTGCCATTTGCCAACATTGCATCTTTACATTTTATGTAACGGTAGCCACCAACTATCTCCTCATCAATAGGGTTCCATACAATAAGTTGTTGATAAGGTTTGGCGCAAGTATCGTTATCATCTATATCCAAGGCTAAGCCAGTGCCACCGCCCGATGCCCTAAACGTAACTTCGCGTAAGCGTGCTATTTCTTGCATTACATTGGGTGCATTGTGGTGGTTAAGTATGTATATATGATTGCTACCATTGTTGGTAGTACGTACAAATAACTGTGGCGTAAGTTCTGCCTTTAATACGTGTTTGGCAATAGGATTTATGATAGTTTCCATACTAAAAATAAAATTGTAAAAAATGTATAATTACTTAAATACTAATTCGCCTTTGCCACCTAGAGCATACACGTGTTGTTTTACCAACGCTGCCCATTCGGCTTCGGTTTTGTTGGTGGTAAATGTTTGCCAAGGTATGGGTTTGCCAAATGTAAATTTTATAGGGCGCCCTTTCATTTTGTACATTTCATCAACCAAGTAAAACATTTCTACATTGGCTTTTATGCCCAGTTTTTGGCGGTAATAGGCTAAGTTATAAAACCAGTTACTATTGCGTGCCTCGGTATGGCAGGGTATAATATCTTTTTTGTAAGTGATTGATTTATTTATAAAACTCTTGCGCCATAGCAAATCTTCTATCTCCCCTTCACTATTTCTACGTGAACATAAACCAGCTGGAAATACTATTACACAAGCGTTTGAGGCATATACATTATCTATATTAGCTAAGTATTCGGTTGAGTTTTTGCCTAGTTTGTTTACAGGCACAAATATACTTCCGTAGTTACGTAAGTTGAGTAATAAATCATTTACCAAAAACTTCATGTCCTTGCGAAAACTACCTATTAAGTACATAAGCGATATGCCATCGAGACCGCCCAATGGGTGGTTGCTTGCTATTATACATCCATCAGTAATAGGTATGTTTTCTTGCCCTTCAATAGTTAGCGCACAATCAAATTCTTTAAAAGCACCCACTGCAAAATCGTATTCAAAATTGTTTCTATTACGGCTAATAGCTTCGTTCATCTCGTCTTGATGAATAGTACGTTTTATATAATTAATTATAAAACGTGGCATATACTTTAGTAACGCAGGGTTTTTACTTGCTATTACTTTTTCTATGTCTATAAGTTTGTCGTAGTTTATAGTTTGTTTTTCCATTGAAACCAAACGTACTTATTTTTTTTGAAATTATTGTTAAATGTATCTTGTATTTTTACTAAAAAAAACATTTATTTTATCTTAACAATAAACATAAACCCAAAGCAACGACTACCAAAAATAGCTTTAGTATTAATTGTTGTTTACCTCTATTAAACTCAAATAATAACGATGTACCAATGTGTAAAAATAAACCGCATACAAAAGCTAATACATAATGCACATCAAACACAAGTTCTGTATATTGTGTAATATATTGTGCCGCCAAAGCCCCACCAACCGTGCTTAGGCCTAGCATACTTATTAAAGTTAGGTTAATAAATGAGCTGTAATTAAGGTGCTTAATAAGTTGCATTAAAATAATTGTTACAGGTATATTATGCACTATTAAGCCTACTAACAAACTATTACCATTAACACTTATGAGCAAGGGTGTGCCTTCTACAAAACTGTGCAACAACAATGCGATATAACTTATATAAAATTTTACTTGCCCAGCATTATGCACATGCCCATGTTCTAAACCATTGCTATAACGTTCTAAACCTAATTGAAGTAGTAATCCTAACAAAATAACTATACCCGCATACGACTTATTGGGTACGTGTTCAAACACTTCGGGCAAAAAATTAATAACCGTAATACACAACAGCAAAGCGGCTGTAAATATGGAAATAGGCTTAGCATATTGCTTGTTAAGTGTATGCACATAAGCATAGCTCGCACCAACAAGTACGGGTAGTGCCACTAATAAAACGAATAAATAATTCAACTATCTATGCAATAAACAATTAGGCTTCGGTTGGGTAAATGCGTGCGTAAGCCTCCGTGTTTGAAGCTAATATTTTTTTACGTTTTAATGACATTTTTGGTGTCATTTCATCGCGTTCTATACTCCATTCTTGTGGCATTAGCTCGGTACGTTTTAGTTTTTCGTATTGTGCTAAATTCTTGTTTATTTTTTCTACTACTTCGTTTATACGCTTTATTATTATTGGGTTTTTAATAATATCGGCATTAGTAGTAAATGGTATTTTTTTGATTGCACAATATTCTTTTAAAAATAAAAAAGAAGGTACAATGAATGCTGAGGGAAATTTTTCGTTTTCGCCAACTACCATTACCTGCTCTATAAAACGGCTTTCTTTTAGTTTGTTTTCTATCATTTGTGGTGCAATATATTTACCACCACTAGTTTTAAATATTTCTTTTTTGCGATCGGTAATTTTTAAAAAATTATCCTTTCCAATTTCTCCTATATCGCCAGTATGAAACCAACCTTCATTATCTATAACCTCAGCAGTAAGGTCTGGACGCTTATAGTAGCCTACCATTACATTAGGGCCTTTGGCTAATATTTCGCCATCTTCGGCTATTTTTATTTTTACGTTTTCAATTATTGGCCCTACTGTTCCGTATCTATTGCCACCTTCAAAATAATTATTAACGGCTAATATTGGCGATGTTTCGGTAAGTCCGTAACCTTGCAATACGGGTATTTGCGCAGCCGTAAATACACGTGCTAAACGCTCTTGCAATGCGGCACCTCCGCTTGCTACTACTATTACTTCGCCACCCAATGCCTCACGCCATTTGTTAAATATAAGTTTGTTGGCTAGTTTTAATTGTGTTTCGTACCACCAACCATTAGCACCATTTTGCTCATGACGATGTCCTAAATTTAATGCCCAAAAGAACAATGCTTTTTTTACGCCAGTAAGTTCTTCGCCTTTAGCTACTATTTTGTCATATACCTTTTCGAGTAAACGAGGCACAGTTACAAACATATTGGGGTGTACTTCTTTAAGGTTATCTCCAATGGTTTCAATACTTTCGGCATAATAAATTGATACTCCAAAATTAATGTATAAGTAACTAACCATACGTTCATATACGTGGTTGAGTGGTAAAAAACTTAAAGCACGTTTTATATCATTCCATGGAGCTAAACTATAAGTAGCTTCTATATTACTTGTTAAGTTTAAGTGCGATAGCATTACTCCTTTAGGGTTACCAGTAGTGCCCGAAGTGTATATAAGTGTAGCTACATCAGTAGGTTTTATACTTGCTTTTAAAGCTTCTAACTTAGCTATATCGGCATTGTTTTTACCTAACTCTAATAATGCACCCCAATGCGGTACGCCTTCGGTTTTATTAAGGGTATATACGCTTATTGTTTTGTTAAGTTCTTCGCCTATTTTTATTACTCGGTCGTACAATTCTTTTGTAGAAACTATTGCCATTTTAGCATTAGCATCGTCCAATATAAATTTTAAATCATGGTCGCTTACCGTTGGGTAAATGGGAGCATTTAGTATGCCTGTCATCAAACAACCAAAATCTACAAAATTCCACTCGGGGCGGTTATTTGCAATAAGTGCAACAGCATCGCCTTTTTGCAAACCTGCTGCTAGCAAACCATGGGCAACATTAGTAGCAGTATCCAAAAACTCTTGTGTACTATACTTGCGCCATAAACCATTTTCTTTTGCTGCCAAAGCATCTTCCTTGTGTGGGCGAGCTGCTAAGCGAGTTAAAAAATCGAACAAACGTAGGTTTTGTAATGGTTCTGTGGCTATTTGTTGCATGAGTATAAAGTATATAATTTAAAGTTTAGTTTTTTGTTTTATATTAACAAGTCTGTTTTTTCAAATATACTATTTTTGAATTAAAAACCAAGCAACCATTTTTTACAACACAATTAAAAATGGTTACTTGGTTTAATAAGTAGTTAATAATAGTTATGGCGCAACATACAATGTATGTTGCGCCATAACTTACTATAACTTCTATACTTAATTGAGTATAATTAGTTTTTTACTATTTTGATGGTTTGTGAACTAGTGCCCATAATAGCATGTGCTATGTACGAACCACTAGGTAATGCAGAAGCATCAACATTTACTGTATAGTCTCCAGCTAATTTGCTTTCGTTAATAATAGTTTTTACCATGCTACCGCTTGCGTCATACAAATAAATAGCTACGTTACCTTTTACGGCTACGTGGTATTTAATAATTGTAGTGCTTGCAAATGGATTAGGATAAGCACCAATTTTAACTGCAGATGTAGCCAAACCAGTAATACCTACTGTTGATGGTGTAGGAGAAAGTATAGCTGGGTTAGTATAACTATACGGCTTGCCGCTACATGCACCAGTACCTCTCCAAGGAGTTTGTACGTAAGGAAATGTACCACGAAAAGTAGTATCGTTAGCTGATATACCAGTGTTATAATTTATTACACTTATTAAATTGGGAGTAACTGGGTTTAGTGCACCTGCAGTATAATCATCATACCATAAACCTATAGCAGCTAATACTACACCACCTACAGCTTGTAATTCTATACGAGTTACATCATCTTCTAAACGGCGACCATTAGGAAAACCGTCCATGTTAGGTATGTTTTGTAAAGTTGTAGTAGTATTGTAAGTAGGATCTGTTAAACCAGCAACCGCAGCAGCTACTAAACCTAATGATGAGAATGCTGGGCTATTACGTGGAGTAACTGGTACTGCCATGTTTAAACGTAACATATCACCAAAAGTTGGTAAAAAGTTGTTGATGAATGGTTTACCTGCAGCAAGTGGGTTACCCCCTTTACCTGTGGCTAATTGGTATGGCGCTAAGTTAGGTACACCTGTGTAAAATATTGGCAATAAATCTACCGAACGAGGCGCACCTTGACGTAGCAAATAGTTACCAAACAACATAGTATCTAAAGCTGTACCAGCACCACCGTTGGTAGCACGTATTGGCCATAAACCATTATTATTATTACCAAAATCAAACGATTGTAATGAATTACGTTGAATACGTAAACCAGCCATTGCAGGTACGGCAGTACCAAATAAACTGTTATCCATATACAAAGCTAACTCTGGATTACAAAAGAAAGCTTCCATTGCTGGGTTTTCGTTGTAAGGTGTGCGAGAGTTCCATTCGTCTTTAGACCCAATAGGAATAACAGCTTCATTAGTTAATGGCATACCTATACGAGATACTTGTACAAATGGACCTGCATATGAGGTTGTTCCATTAGTGTTTAATGTACGAATAGTTTGACGCGAGGTAGATGCCCATACTCCAATAATAAACTGAGAATCTAATATATTAGTAGCAGAACTTACTGAAAGTCCGTTTTTTTGTAACGATGCAATAGGTACTTGTATAGCTATTGTTGATACGTTTAAGCATTTTAAACCATCTTTAGATCCTCCACCTTGACGTGGTAAATCACCCAAATCAAATACACCTGCTAAATCTACAAAGAATGGATCGTCGCTTGGTCCACAAAAGATTTTTTCTCCTGTAGTAGCAGTTGTAACTGTGTTGTCCCACAATGTGTTGTAAGGAGTGTTTAAACCTGCAGGACCTTCAATAGAACGTGCACCAATGTTTGGGGGAGCAACGTTACCAGTAGCTACAGTTACAAAAGCACCACCATTTACACTTTTTTCGCAGATGTAAGAAGTTTTTAAATTTTCTTTGCCTAAACGAATATTAAAAAATGTAGTAGGGTCTTGGTTTATTTTTGTAAACGTAAAACGATAGGTAATATCGTCGCCCGAAGTCCCATTGTTTTCTACGTGTACTTCGTAACGAATATTTTCGCCAAAACTAAAATAGTTTGGTCCACCATGTGCTATTTGAAAAGGCACATAACTCGCTATTAACGTTACTGTATTTGTATCATTAGGGCTACGAAATGCGTATAAATCCGTATTATCTGCTAACGGATCGTTAGCTATCATAGGTGCTTCGCGGTGGCTAGATGCCATGGCTGCCTGACTACCTACAAGAGTAATAGCCGACACACAAAAAGATTTTATTAAGTTATTCATAATTTTTATGTTTTAGTTATTATACAATATATATTACATGCCTACTGCAGTACCTCTCCAAGGTGCTTGTACGTAAGGAAATGTTGCTTTAAACGTAGTATCATTTTTTTCAACACCTGTTGAATATTGTAAAACGTTTATTAATTGATTAGTAACTGGGTTAGCTGCACCTACTGTATAATCATCATACCATAAACCTATAGCAGCTAATACTACACCACCTACTGCTTGTAATTCAATACGAGTTACATCATCTTCCAAACGACGACCATTAGGAAAACCGTCCATGTTAGGTATGTTTTGTAAAGTTGTAGTAGTGTTGTAAGCAGGATCAGTTAAACCAGATACTGCTGCGGCCACTAAACCTAATGATGAGAATGCAGAGCTATTACGTGGTGTAGGAGGTACAGCCATATTTAAACGTAACATATCGCCACCATTTGGCAAAAAGTTATTGATAAAAGGTTTACCTACAGCAAGTGGGTTACCCCCTTTACCAGTAGCCAATTGATAGGGTACAGCATTTGGAACACCTGTATGGAATATTGGCCATAAATCTACCGAACGAGGTTTACCAGCACCAGGCAATAATAAACTACCATAGGTAGAAGGGTCAAAAGCAGTACCAACCAATGCAGGATTACCTTTTAAACCATTTAAACCATCTTTACCATTACGAAAATCAAATCCTTGTAATGAAGCAGCCTGAATACGTAAGCCAGCCATAGCAGGAACAGCAGTACCAAATTGGCTATTATCCATATACAAAGCTAGTTCTGGATTATAAAAATAATTACTAAATACAGCTAGAGAATCTAAGTCCATGTAAGGAGTCATAGCATTCCATTTATCTTTATTACCAATAGCAATTACAGCTTCGTTAGTTAATGGCATACCCAAACGTGATACTTGTACCCAAGCACCACTATTACTTGGAGCAGCACCATTTATTGCTAAAGTTTGTGTAGCACGACGTGAAGCCGAAGCCCATACACCTATCACAAAATCAGCATCTAGTATATTGGCAGCAGCACTTACTGGCATACCATTTTTTTGTAATGTGGCTATAGGTACTTGTATACAAATAACGTGAGTGTTAAATGAAGCCAAACCATCGCGTACTGGACCTACTTGGCGTGGAGAATCTCCTAAGTCAAATATGCCACCTAAATCCGCAAAAAATGGATCGTCAGATGGACCGCAATAAATAGTTTCGTTACCACCACCAGTTGCTGTAGCAATACTACTAGTAATTAGTGCTTCGTAGTTTGCGGCACCTAAACCTACTCCACTTTCTATAGAACGCGCTCCAATATTTGGAGGAGGTACTACACCATTGGCAACTATAGTTACAAATGAAACTCCACCGTTAGTGCTTTTTTCGCACATGTAAGTGGTTTTTAAATTTTGTTGCCCTAAACGGATGCTAAAAAACGTTGTAGGGTCTTGATTTACTTTTGTAAACGTAAAACGATACGTAATATCGTCTCCAGTAGTTGCTGTGTTGTTATCTACGTGAACTTCGTAACGGATATTCTCTCCGAACGAATGATAATTGGGCCCGCCAAATGCAGCTTCTGCAGGAATGTACGAAGCTATTAGCGTTACTTTTGTTGGGTCATCAGGACTGCGAAATGCGTACAAGTCCGTGTTGTCTGCCAATGGGTCGTTTGCGATCATCGGAGCCTCTCGGTGGCTTGATGCTTGTACAAACCCACTAATTAAATTTAGCGCACATGCCGCTAAAACTGATTTAATTAATGGTTTTTTGGTTTTGGATAAATTTACCATAAACGTTTAATTTATTTGGTTTATTATTAATTAATTACACAACACTCTGTTGTAAAATACAATTGAAGTACGATAAAATAATACATATGGTTTTAGTGTTACACTAAAAAATAGATACAATTGTAATTAATATGAAAAATAAAAGGGGTACATAATTTTTGTAAGATTACAAAAATGATTAAACGGCTTGCTTCGAAAGTAGTACATTTGAATATTGATATACAATATATGAATAGAAATTTCATTATTTTTCTTGCAATAAAACGTACTGCTTTTTTGGGAGTAATTAAGCAATGGATTCGTGCTAATAAAATAAAATTTACACTAAGCGTTGTGTTAGTAGTTATTTACTATTTTATATTACCCAAAGTACTGTTTAACGTGCCATACGCCACCATAATAGAAAGTAGTACTGGCAATTTGCTTTCTGCCAAAATAGCCAACGATGGACAATGGCGGTTTCCAGCGCAGGATAGTGTACCGCTAAAATTTAAGCAATGTATAGTGTATTTTGAAGACGAACATTTTTACCAGCATCCAGGTTTTAATCCTGCTGCTATGTATAGAGCTTTTGTGCAAAATAATGCGGCACACAAAGTAGTACGAGGCGGTAGCACCCTTACCCAACAAGTAATACGCTTGGCACGCCACAACAAAAAACGCACGTACTGGGAAAAAGTTGTAGAAATCATTTTAGCTACACGCCTAGAATTACGAGCATCAAAAACCGAAATTATAGCACTTTACGCTGCCCATGCGCCTTATGGTAGCAATGTGGTGGGCTTAGAGATGGCTGCTTGGCGATACTTTGGTCTACAATCGCACCAACTGTCGTGGGCGCAAAATGCTACATTAGCAGTGTTGCCTAATGCTCCAAGTTTAATTTATCCTGGTAAGAACCAACAAAAGCTACTAATAAAACGCAACTCATTATTATTAAAATTACGCAACCACAGCATAATAAATGCACTTACGTATGCACTTGCTATAAATGAACCTTTGCCCGATAAGCCATTTAACTTACCACAAATAGCACCGCATTTGTTGCACCGTATAGCATTAAAACACGAAGGTAAGCGCGTTACCACCACCATTGACGTTGATTTGCAAAACAGAGTAAATCAACTAGCGCAAAACTATTACGAGCAATACAAACGCAACGAAATACACAACTTAGCCATACTTATTATTGATGTAAAAAACCGTAACGTGTTAAGCTACGTTGGAAACTCGCCTACTAATGCCGACCACAACAAAGATGTAGATATAATAACCGCTCCACGAAGTACGGGTAGTATTTTAAAACCATTTTTATACGCTGCAATGCTAGATGATGGTGAATTACTTCCTAACACACTTGTAGCCGACGTACCCACGCAAATAGCGGGCTATGTGCCACAAAATTTTAATTATACTTATGATGGTGCTGTATTTGCACAACGTGCGTTATCGCGCTCGTTAAACATTCCTGCCGTACTTATGTTGCAAAATTATGGTGTGCCAAAGTTTTATGATGTGTTGCAAAAATTTAAACTTACTACCATTAATAAGCACCCTAATCATTATGGCTTATCATTGATATTGGGCGGAGCTGAAGCTAATTTGTGGGATTTATGCAAAACGTATTCGGCACTTTCATCTACGCTTAAATACTACACAACGCACCAGGGCAAATACCGTAGCAATGAATTTTGCGAACTTAATTATTTGCATAATTATACCATTGATTTTGGACAAACATCGCCACGTAAAAACAATGTAGGTGCAGGCGCAGTGTGGCTTACGTACAATGCTATGAAAGAAGTAAACCGCCCAGAAGGCGATGAGGCATGGAAATTTTATAATTCGGCATTAGAAATAGCATGGAAAACAGGCACTAGCTTTGGTAACCGTGATGCATGGGCAATAGGTACTAATGCGCAGTATGTAGTAGGCGTATGGGTTGGTAACGCTACAGGGGAGGGAAGAGCCAGCCTAACGGGTTTGGGTAGTGCAGCTCCTATATTGTTTAATGCATTTAATTTATTGCCCAAAGACAAGTGGTTTGAAACGCCAACCAAAGATTTGGCACAGGAATATGTGTGTACATTAAGCGGACATTTAGCACAAGATGATTGCCCCAAAACGTTGCAATTCATACCATTAGCCGGTAAGAAAACGAGTGTATGTCCGTATCATAAATTAGTTCATTTGGATAAAACAGAGCATTACCAAGTAAATAGTAGTTGCGAAAGTGTACAAAATATAGTAACCAAAAAATGGTTTGTATTACCCCCAGTTATGGAATGGTATTACAAAAATCTACACATAGATTATAAACCACTGCCCGCATTTAGCCCCAATTGCGTAGGTATGCAACAAGTAGTTATGGATTTTATATATCCCAAAATCAATAGTAAAATATATTTAACCAAAAATTTTGATGGAATTATTCAACCACTTATTTGCAAAGTGGCCTATTCCAAACAAAACGCTAAGCTATTTTGGTATGTTGATAATGTATTTAAAGGTACTACGCAAACTTTCCACGAAATGCAACTAATGGCTAATACAGGCAAACACAGCATTACGGTAATAGACGAAACTGGCAACGAAATAAGTAGGCAGGTAGAAGTAATAAAATAGGATGTAGAATTAATTGTTAAAAAAAATATCAATAAAATGTTGTTTATATCAACAATTTGTTATTTATTTGCACTATCAAAATTTTACCACAAAACAATTTAAATTATAACTATGAGTGCATTAAGTATAGGAAGCAAAGCACCACAATTTGCAGGCGTTAATCAAGCCGGTAAGCAATTACAACTTGGTGACTATGCAGGTAAAAAAGTAATATTGTATTTTTACCCCAAAGATAATACACCAGGATGTACAACACAAGCTTGTAACCTGCGCGATAATTATACTGTTATGCAATCGCAAGGTTATGTAGTAATAGGTGTAAGTGCCGATGATGCAATTGCACACACAAAGTTTATAGCTAAATACGAACTTCCGTTTGATTTAATAGCCGATACCGATAAAACAATATGTACTGCTTATGGCGTATGGGGACCTAAAAAGTTTATGGGCAAAACTTATGATGGCATTACACGCACCACATTTGTACTTGACGAAAACGGAATAATTACTGATATTATAACTAAAGTAAATACGAAGGAACATACTGCGCAAATAATTAAATAACATTTTTTTTTAATTGTTAATTGTGTTGAAAATAACTAGTACTTTACATTAGAAATACAGTAAGTAATTCACAAAATATAAAATATATAAAAATCAAAATAATGGCAAAGAAAGAAGAAGTAAAAGATTCAAAAGCACAAAATTTAGACAAATTAAAAGCCTTGCAATTAACCTTGGATAAGTTAGAAAAAAGCTATGGTAAAGGTGCAATAATGAAAATGGGCGATAGCCCAATAGAAGATATAGAAGTTATATCTACAGGTTCGTTGGGCTTAGATGTTGCTTTGGGTATTAATGGTTTCCCTAAAGGAAGAGTTATAGAAATATACGGTCCAGAATCATCAGGTAAAACTACATTGGCGATACATGCTATTGCTAATTGTCAAAAAGCAGGAGGTATAGCAGCTTTTATAGATGCAGAGCATGCCTTTGACCGTTTTTATGCGGAAAAATTGGGTGTAGATACTAATAACTTATTGATATCTCAACCAGATAATGGGGAGCAAGCATTGGAAATAGCTGATAATCTTATACGCTCGGGAGCAGTAGATATTATAGTAATAGATTCGGTAGCTGCACTTACACCTAAAAGTGAAATAGAAGGTGAAATGGGCGATAGTAAAATGGGCTTACATGCACGTTTAATGAGTCAAGCCCTACGTAAACTCACTGGTTCTATTAGTAAAACCAACTGTTGTGTAATATTTATTAACCAATTGCGCGAAAAAATAGGCGTAATGTTTGGTAGTCCTGAAGTTACTACAGGTGGTAATGCATTAAAGTTTTACGCATCAGTTCGTATTGATATTCGTAAATCTACACAAATAAAAGATGGTGACCAAGTATTGGGTAACTTAGTAAAAGTGAAAGTCATAAAAAATAAATTAGCCCCACCTTTTCGTTTTGCTCAATTTGATATTTTATATGGAGAAGGGATTTCTCGCATTGGCGAAATTATAGATTTGGCGGTAGAACGTAATATTATTAAGAAAAGTGGCTCGTGGTTTAGCTACGGCGATATAAAATTAGGGCAAGGACGCGATGCTGTAAAAACTATTTTAGCTGATAACTTAGAATTACAAGATGAACTTGAAAATAAAATAAGAGAAACAATGAAAATTACAGGAGCCCCAGTAGGTGCTCCAATTGAAGCTGAATAATTAATTAGCAAAAAAACAATTGTTTGTGTGTAAAACCGCAGTAGAATAAAATTCTACTGCGGTTTTTGGTTGTATAATATACTGCTACTACAAGTTATTTTTTATTTGAGTTTATAAATTAGTTAACAACGCTAGCTTAGTTTAATAAAACTTACGTAATACCATTTGAAATTTAAATTTTAATGCAATTATTAATTGGTAATACTTAATAATTGCTAATAGTTCTATGAAGGCAAAGTTTATTTAATCCTGCAAAATTCTTATAAAATGTAAACTTAGGTATACACTTCCTTTGTGAAAGAAATTTTTTTAGTAAATATGTTAATGGTATAGTTTTAATAGCCCTTTAGAATTATATTATATTACCAAAATTTTGATAATTTTTTTTGCAGAGTATTCAAAATTATAGACTTTACATTTATGAATTGAATCCACCGTTTAAATAAATTGTAATAAAACACAAAACATTTCTGCATGAAATACCTCTTATCAAATTAATAAGTATTTGTTTATTATTTGCATTTTAGACTATTGTTTTTCGACTGTAAAAATATTTTAATACAGGTACAATTATTATTAAATTTATGTTAAATTTGCAATCTAAATATTTATTAAAACACATCACCTACAATGAACAAATGTATTACAATTTTACTCACATTATTTATTACAAATGCTAACGCACAGTGGAACAGTAATACATCTGTAAATACCCCTGTAGCCATTGCTACCAAAGGACAAAGCAATATACATACAGTTACCGATGGGGCTAAAGGTATAATTGTAACTTGGGAAGATAACAAGAATAACACGCTAACATCAACCGATATATATGCGCAACGAATAAACACAAATGGTAATGCAATGTGGACTACTAACGGAATAGTTATTTGTAACGATGCTGCAATGCAAAAATCTGTAGTAATAACAGATGCAGGCAATGGTAGTGCTATAATTACGTGGCAAGATAATAGAAACGGGAATAGTGATATTTATGCTCAAAAAATAGATTCGTCAGGTAATGTACTTTGGGCTAATAATGGTTTAGCGGTAGTGACTAAAACTACCACTCAAAAAAATCCAAAAATAATAACCGACAATGCTGGAGGTGCCATTATAGTGTGGGAAGATTCAGTAAATTTATACTACGACATATATGCACAACGTTTAAATAGTGCGGGTGTTGCTCAATGGCCTGCTGGAGGTGTAGCTATATGTGATGCGGCTAATTTACAATTAAATCCAAAAATAGAAATAGATGCTTTAGGGGGCGCAATTATAACTTGGCAAGATAAACGTAATGGTGGAGATTATGATATTTTTGCGCAGCGTGTAAACGCTAATGGTGTAACACAATGGACTACCAATGGTATAGTGGTAGCACTTGAACTTAAAACCCAACATAACCCTCGTATAGAGCCCGACGGAGCAAATGGAGCTTATATAGCTTGGGAGGACAAACGTAGTAGTATAGATTATGATATATATGCACAGCACATTAACTCTAGCGGCGGTGCTACTTGGGCAAGCAATGGTGTATTGGTGTGTGGCGCAACGGGAAATCAATCGGGTACTGATTTAAAATTTTTGGGAGCTAACATTATTTTAGCTTGGAAAGATAACAGATCAGGTAGTAACCAAATATTTACTCAACTTCTATCTAACAATGGGACTGCGGTAATGCAAGGCAATGGTATATTGTTGTCCAATAGTATAAAGTCTACCAACGTAAATACTGTAGCAGATGGAACGGGTGGTGCTATTATAACTTGGCAAGACTCGGTGGGTAGCAACTGGAATATTGAAGCACAAAAAATAAATTCAGTAGGTACATTATTATGGAATGCAGGAGGAATAGTGGTTGCCAATGCTGCTAATAATCAAATTAACCCTGCACACGTAAGCGATGGTGCTGGAGGTGCTATATTTGCTTGGGAAGATAATCGTACAGGAATAGATTATGACTTGTATGCACAACGTATTAATAGTAATGGTACATTAACAAGTATTGAAAATGGTAGTTTTGTATCTAGCCTTAAAAGTTTAGTATACCCTAACCCTATTACCAATAAAGGAATTATTAACGTAAACAATACGGAGTCTTGGAACATTAAAGTGTATAACTTAAACGGTATTGTAATTGAAAATAAAAACCTAATAACCAACTATGTAATAAATGCCGAAGATTATACAAACGGCATTTATACATACAAATTATTAAGCACTGATGGTAGTAAATTATTACAAGGGAAATTTATAATTAACCAATAGCGAATAATGAAAAAACATAGTGTTTATATATCTTTATTTATAATCGTTATTGCCTTAATTACAAGTTGCAAAAAGCCCGAAGGGCAAGGTGGACGAGCCACTATACAAGGAAAATTACTTATACGCAATTACAACAGTGGCTTTACTATTTTGCAAGACACTTTTTATGTAGCTGGCGAAAACGTATTTATAATGTATGGTAATGAAACAACAGTAGGCGACAACGTAAAAACCGCACCCGACGGTAGTTTTAAATTTGAATACTTGCGCAAAGGAAAATATAAAGTATTTGTAATATCTAAAGATAAACAAAAACCAACATTTACAGGCACTATAAGTGTAGTTAAATCTGTAGAAATAACTACAAACAAACAAACGGTTGATGTAGGAGATATAGTTGCGTATGACTAAAGTTTACTTAATATTATTTATTGTATTTAGCTTAGTTAACTTCACATACGCACAGCCAACACAAGATGTTGGAGCATGGTTTACGTTTAATATAGATTATGAATTTAAACCCAAGCTAACATTACTTGTAACTCAGGAGTTGCGCCTACGCGAAAACATTAGTGCATTAAACCTAACCTATAATGATGTAGGTATACAATATACCCCTATTAAATCAATTAAAACATCAATTGTATATAGAGGTATACAAAAATATTCGTGGGAAAATCCTGTGAGTTTTCGTCATAGAATAATGTGGGATGTAGTACTCAAACACAAGTTTAATAATATTGTGTTGCAATACCGTAGTAGGTTACAGGCTGAGGTTAAAAATTATTATACATCAATTATTGGTAAGAATATAGAATATTTTTGGCGTAATAAACTTGCATTAAAATATGAACTAAATAAACGTATAACACCTTACTTAGCACTGGAAGTACGTACACAATTGCACGATCCTAGAAATCAATTTTATGATTCAGAAACCCACCGTTTGCGTTACCAATTAGGGATGGATTATAAGATAAGTCAAAAAAAAACTATAGGTATTTATTATTTAATACAAGACGAGTTTAACCTACCCAATACACAAGACCAGTATATAGTAGGGTTGGAGTACAGCATAACAATCAAATAAAAAATTGAAACAAACATGAAACAATTAATAATAGTAATAGGAGTTTTACTTTGCTTGAGTAATAACGCATTGGCACAAGGAAAAAAAACAGTTAAGAAAAACAAAATAAAACAAGCCAGTGTAACCAAAACCGAAAACGGAAAAACAATATTTGAAAGCAAAGAAACATTTGATAAAGATGGCAACACTATTGAAACCACAGACTACACTAAAGAGGGTGGAATAAAAACTACACACAAATTTAAGTTTAATAACGAGGGTGACGAAATAGAAGATTTGGAATATAATACGCTAAATACATTAGTAGAAAAAAAAATAACTAAGTACAATAGTTTAAAAGAACGTACCGAAGAACAGTATTATGATGTTGCAGATAAACTAACTAAAAAACACACCTACACCTATGATAGTATGGGATTAAAAACCGAGAGAAAAACAATAGATGCTACAGGCCAAATAACGTGTGTAAAGAAATACATGTATAGTAAAAAATAAAACTAATTACACAGTAAATACGTACCTTGCAAACAGTATTAAATATACTTTCAAATTTTAACACTATTACCCTTGCCGAAATGGAAGGTGTAAAACTAATGGATAGAACCGATACTAAGTACACGTTTTCGGTAACTGACTTGTTGCATATATTACCTTTAGTAAAAGATAAATATAAGGTATTAGTAGTAGAAAATATTCTCATTAATAGGTACGAAACCTTATATTATGATACTCCCCAATTAACGTTGTATCACCAACACCAAGCTGGAAAACGCAATAGATATAAGGTGCGCCATCGTACGTACGTGGAAAGTAAAATTGGTTTTTTGGAAGTAAAATTTAAAAACAATAAAGGGCGTACGTTTAAAACACGCATTAAAGAAGAAACGGTGTGCTATACTTTTAATGCAACCCATAATGATTTTTTACAGCGTAAAACACCTTATACCGCCACCGACCTAACTCCTATGGTGTGGGTTAATTACAGCCGTATAACGCTAGTAAATACTACATCGGCAGAGCGTTTAACAATAGACCTTAATCTCGAATTTAAAAATGAAACTACCACTCAACTACACCCCAAGTTAGTAATAGCCGAAGTAAAACAAGACGGCAAAGCCTACTCGCCATTTATAGCATTAATGAAACAGCTACACTTGCGTGAGGGGTCTATAAGTAAATATTGCTTGGCAATAGCTCGCATATATCCAACTGTAAAACAAAATAATTTTAAACCTAAATTACATAACCTTAAAACTTTACTAACCCCATGATTTTATTACAAGCCTTAGTTACCGAACCTATTATTACAGATAGTTTAGAAGCATTAGTAAAAATAACCACCAAAATAAGTTGGCGTTTACTTATAGATTTGGCTTCGGTGTTTGTGTTGGTACGTTTTATTTATTATCCTACGTACAAGCATCGCGAATTATTTTTCACGTTTTTTATACTTAATTTAATTATATTTTTAATTTCCTTTTTGCTCAATAAGGTCGATTTATCAATGGGTGCAGCCTTTGGTTTGTTTGCAGTGTTTAGTATGTTGCGCTATCGCACCGAAAATATTTCCAACAACGATATGTCGTACTTATTTTTGTGTATAGCCTTAGGTTTAGTATCGGCTGTTGCCAAAATAAAAGGTGCCGAAGATGCGTATGAATATTTATTTTTGGGAGGGATAAATGCAGTAATAATACTCATTACCTATTTGTTGGAAAGTAAGCATATTATGAAACGAGAGTCGTCTAAAATAATAGTGTATGAAAATATAGAAATGATAAAAGCCAACAAAAACCTTGAATTAATGCAAGATATAAGCACTCGTGCAGGCATAAACGTACACCGCTACGGAATACAAAAAATAGATTTTTTAAAAGACGCTGCATACATAAAAGTGTATTACTACGAAGTGTAGCATGAATATAAAAATTGTGTTATAAATTAAATAATGAGCACATTTAAATTTTTAAGATTAATTAAAAGTAAGCTGTATAATGTTCATTTAACCAAGCTTTAAGTAAAAAAAAATATTTATGTCGTTTTTTTTATTTATTTTTAATTATTGTATACTTAAAAATAAAATCATGAAAAAATTTATATTATATGCAGCATTTAGCATTGCAATAGCCCAAGCAACAGTAGCGCAAACAGTTACAGCCACCACAAAACCTGTGTTAAGTAAGGTAACAGTAAATATACCAAGCGGAGCATTAATGTGCCCACACTTAGGACGTATGCTTAATCAAAATTTCCCAAAAAAAGACGGTGTAAGTAACTTAGTTATCTCCAAAGATTATAAATACGCATACTTTGATATTACTGCTGAACGCCTCAATAACAAAGATTCTGTAATACAATTGTTTAATAAAACATTGAGCGAATATCCTGTAGCTCAGTTAAAAGAAATTACGATAGTGCCCGTTTCTACTACTAAAAAATAATGTACTTATGAATAATTTTTACTCCTCCGCTAAAAAAATTATTGTGTTTGTTTTCTTGTTAATGGTAACTTTAGCACAAGGGCAAAACTCTACATTTATTCGTTTGGCGCAAGTGCCAGGGTTAAATTTTGGTTTGTCGTTTTCTCCTACTGCAGATGGTGGCTTTGTAACCACCGGGCAAGATAATGGGGTAGGTGGTCATGGCGATTGCGATACTTATGTAATGAAAGTAGATGAGTGCGGCGTAACCGAGTGGTACTATCGCTACGGCGATGTAGGTGGCGATGGCGGTAAAACCGTTAAACAAACGAGTGATGGCGGCTTCATAGTTTCGGGTTTAACTGCTTATGGTGGTGGAGTACCATGGAATATTTTTGTAATGAAACTAGATGCACTGGGTAATTTTCAATGGCTTAGAGCTTTTGATAGTGGTGTAAACGATTATGGATTAGGTGTTGCAGAGGCTCCCAATGGAGATTTTGTAGTTTCGGGTTTTAATGGAGTGGGCGGACAGCTTCCATTTGTAGCAAGAGTAAGTGCTACAGGTGCTTTATTATGGGAAAAACAATACGGATTAACCGGTGCTTGGGGTAATAATGTGGAGGTGTTGCCGTCGGGCGAAATAATGTTTACTGGCTCTTATTCTGGTCCAACGGCTAATTGGAATGTATTTGTACTAAAATTAAGTGCAATTGGTAATGTTATTTGGGGATATGATTATAACACAGGCGGTACAGATGGCTTAGATTGGGATGTAAACTCACAACTTACAGCAGATGGTGGAATGATAGTTGGATTTTCGAGCGATTTAGCTATGAATGGCGATTATCAAACCCAAATTATGAAGTTAGACCCATCAGCAGTAGTGCAATGGAGCAGTGCAGTTGGAGTAACGGGCGTATCCGACCGTTCGCACTTTGTAAGCCAAACACAAGACGGGGGATATATTCAAACTGGTTTTAATGGTGCTACGGCTGCAAGTTTGTCTATTCTAAATAAATTTGATAAGAATGGGGTACATAAATACACAAAACATTATGGGCAACCAGGTACAGTAAATAAGGCTTGGGGAGCACGCGAAACCAGCGATAGAGGTATATTAATATGTGCCGAAAGTACAGGTTATGGAGCTGATGATTACGATCCATTGTTTATTAAAACCGATTCTTTGGGCGAAGCTCCCAACTGCGCACTTATAACTCCTGTAGTAGTAACTAGTAATCCTGCTATTATTCGTACTGATATATCTGCCACAACAGCTACACCTACAGGATATGACAAAGGTACTTTTGTATCTACACGATTAACGGTTCTTCCAACTGAAATTTTAGTGTGCCAAAACTGTTCTAATAAACCTAAGGCTGCGTTTAGCGACACTATTGTGTGTGTAAACGATACTATAAAAGTATATAATAAAACTTCTACAGGTATTATATGCCAGCAACGAATAGCATCAATAGATAGTACAAGCGCAAGCGCACCAACGTTTCAGCAAGCTAAAGATACATCGTACTTTAGGTATAGCATACCAGGTATTTATTACATAACTATAGATGCACCATGTGCCAATAACTCGGCAGGTAGTGTTATGTATCAAAAAATTATAGTAAAACCACTGCCTGTAGCTAATTTTACAATTGGAAATACTTGTAATGATAAACCTATAGCCAATACTGATGCTTCAGTAGGTAGTGTGCCTGCAATACCATTTGTTACTATTACCAAATGGGATTGGAATTTTGGAGATGCCACTACGCACAGTATCACACAAAACCCAACACATACTTACACTACTAATGGTGCGCATACTACCACACTAATAGTAGAAAATAGTATTGGCTGTAAAGATACCGTAGTAAAAACACTTTACGTACACGATGTACCTAAAACCGTAATGAGTGGCGTTAGTAAATGTTTATATAAAAGCGCACTTACCACTGGTTTGGTATTAGTGCCGTCGGACTCGTTATTGTTTAATTCAATGGCTACCATTGCACCATCAGACATACTTACTAAATACGAGTGGGATTTTGAAAAAGATGGAACTATTGATTTAACAAAAGTAGATTCAACCCAAAAACTAACTCAAAACAAACTGTACACCGCAGCATCTAACTATTGGGTAAAGCTAAAAGTAAGTACTGCGTATTGTAGTAAAACAGACTCTATAAATATCAACATTTATCCAAATCCAACAGCCGATATTACTGTACAAAATGTGTGTGCCGATTCGGCAATACAAATAACGGATATAAGTACGCTTAGCAACGCACTTGCTAGCCCTATTGTGCCTACACCTACCATAAATTTATTAGCTTTTGATTATGGCGATGGTTCTGCTCCATATACTACTCCGTATCCTCCATCAAGCCCAATACAACACCAGTACTTGGTGCCAGGTAAATATGCTATACGCCAAGTTGTTAGCACGGCTAATATGTGTTATGCAGTTAATATGCTAGATACCGCATTGGTATACCCTGAGCCAATTGCTAATTTTTTAATGAATGATACCTGTTTAACCAAACTTACTACATTACAACCAATAACTACATCAAGCAGTGTGCCTGTTACCGCAGGTTCTACTAATACTGTTGTAAGTTGGATTTGGGATTATACTAACAATAATATTAAAGATGCAGTTAACGGAACTAATGTAAGCGTATCTACCACTTATGCAAATGTAGACACTAGCAAGTATGCTTCGTTGGTGGTGCGAACTAATCATGGCTGTGTAGATAGTATTGCCAAAAAAATAGTAGTGCACCCCAATCCTGTGGCAAATTTTACATCGCAGGCAATATGTTTTCCGCGAGCAAGTGTATTTACTAATTTATCAACCATACAATCGGGGACTGTAACCTCTAATAATTGGACGTTTGATGCAACAGGTAAAAGTATATTGCAAAATCCAAGTTACACTTATTTATTCCCCAATACACATAGTGTAAAATTGGTAGTAACTAGTAATTATGGCTGTAAGGATAGCGTAACCAAAACCGCACAAGTGTTTCCGTTGCCCACGGCTAACTTACTTACACGTGCTGTGTGTAAAGATTCGGCAATAACGATACTCGACCAAAGTAGTGTAAATAATGCGCTACCTAACCCCATTGTGCCTGCGCCAATTATTGATAGTATTTATTTTGTGTATGGTGACAATACAGTACCTACGCAATTAAAAATGCCTAACGCATTGGCTACGCACCTTTATACTGCTGCGGGCAAATACTACATTACACAATTAGTAAAAAGCAACAATGGCTGTTATATGTTGCATAAAGATTCGGTAGTAATATACCCACGCCCTGTTGTTGGTTTTACTATGAGCGAAGCCTGCATACAACAACCTACTACATTTACCCCTACGGCTGTAGTTACTAATGCTGCAGGCTCTACCAGTACTATAACTAACTGGTATTGGGATTATACAAGTAATGTAAATGTAGAAACTAACAACACTACTAATGCCAACGTGTTACATACTTATCCGAGTGCCGATACTAATAAATTTGCAACCTTGGTGGTAAAAACTAATTACGGTTGTAAAGATAGTATTGCCAAAAAAATAATTGTACACCCCAACCCCGAAGTGAGCTTTATGGTAGATGAAGTGTGTTTGGGTGCACCATCAGAATTTGAGAACTTAACCACTATTTTGCAAAATAATACATTTACTAATAAGTGGATATTTACACCCATTAACAGCAGTATTGATCTCAATACATCATATACATATACTGCACCCAACAATTATCAAGTAAAATTGATAGTTACAAGTAATTTTAGCTGTAAAGATAGTTTAACGCAAACTGCCACTGTTAATCCTAATCCAATAGTTGATTTTGACATTGCACCTAAAGTAGTATGCCAGCCCGACTACGTAACCTACACCGAAATGGCGAGTATTGGCACAGTGCCTGCTGGTTCGTTTAATACCGATTTTAAATGGAAAATAGGTAACGAACCCGAACTGCAAGGTATACAAGGTAAAATACTATTAAGAGACACTGGTAACTATGATGTAACACTAACAGTATATACCAACAAAAATTGTTTTGCATTTAAAACAGTACCTAACCTTGTGCGTGTAAACTTAAAACCTACTGCGTTGTTCAGCGTTAATCCTACTGTAACTTCAATGCTAAATCCTATTATTACCATTAGCGATTTGTCTATAAACGGAGCAATATACAATTGGAGCACGGGAGACACTATATTTTCAACTTTTGGTAAAGTAATTAGTTTTTTACATACCTATAAAGATACGGGTACATACACCATTATACAACTAGTAAAAACAAATAAGGGTTGTACTGATACCATGAAAACTACAGTAATAATAAAAGCCAACTGGACTATATTTGTACCTAATAGTTTTACGCCCGATGGTGATGGAATAAATGAATACTTTAATGCCCGAGGCACTGGTTTGCTTGTGTATAAGCTACGCATATATGACCGCTGGGGACAAGTAGTAGGCTTGGTAGAAAACATAACAAGCAAAGGCTGGGACGGTACTGATATAAGTAATGGAGCAAAATCAAAATCGGACGTGTATACATGGTCGCTCGATTTTAGCGATATTAATGGTTACGAACAAAAACGAGTTGGTACAGTTACATTAATGAGGTAAATGTTTGCCTATAAATGTTAAAATGTTGTGTGTAAAAAATATATTAATTTAAATTTTTTTTAAAATGAGAAGAATAATTATTGTCATGTGTTTTTTTTATGTCAAAATAACAACGGCGCAAACTGTTAATATTTACACTGTTGGTTTTAATACAAATATTAAAACTACTTATGAAGTAGTATTTGGTGTTGGTAACGTAATAGAAACTAATGGTGGCGAAATTACTAATTTTGCAGGTTACAATGTTGTAATTGTAAATTCTATAGACAACAATTATACCTTGGCATTCGCTAACGCACTTATTGCTTTTGTACAATCTGGTGGGCATGTGGTGCTAACTACAGAGGGCGGAAACATAAGTGGGGGTGGGCAATTTATGTCCACCATTTGGAATACTGTTACAGGGCAAGCTATTACCGAAACTCCTGGATGGGCAGCGGGTACGCCTAATCCGCCACGTTTTCATAATTCGTTAGGTCCTTGGCATTTATCTCCCGACGCTAATTTAATGTCCTCCACTACATCGTATGCTAGTTTTGCTAATTGTAATCCTTTAAATGTTACACATCAGCGCGACCTTACACCTCCCACGTGTAGCTTAATAGAAGCACTTTCGTGTGTTTACCCATCGCGCCCCAACATGGGCGATGGTACATTGTACATACAAGGCGAAGTACAATATCCGTTTATGAATTTTGGTAATTCGCCCGAAGTAGTAGCCCATGCACAAGCCATAGCTCGTATGCACAAAGCATTGCTTACTAATGACCAACCTTTGCTAACCACACTAAATACTTGGGTGGTTAAATTAGTAGTACTTACAGGCTTCTTGGGTAATGATATTAGTATATGCGATAATGGTATGCCACAAACAATAATTTGCAATACCACATTTGCATCTTACTTGTGGAACGACGTTGCCGCATCTACCACCCAAGGAATATCAGTAAATACAACAGGACAATTTATAGTAAAAACCAAAGGTGTTCTTCCGCAATGCGATGGCGAAGACACCATTAATGTGGCCCTAAACCCTGTGCCTGTTATTAATTTTACTGCCAATACGGTATGCTTAAACACACCTACACCATTTGCCAGTACAGCCACAAGTACAGTAGGTATGAAAACCTGGAAATGGACTTTTGGCACTAATAACCCTGCAAATACCAGCGTAGTAAAAAATCCTAGCTTTACATTCGCTAACTGTACCACCAATTATAATGTAACCTTAGAGGCAACTAATGATAGTGGATGTGCCGCAATACCTATAACAAAACAAGTAAGTGTATATTGCCTACCAACAGCCTTATTTACTGCAAATAATGGTTGTGAAAAAGACGCGGTTATTAATTTTAATAATACAAGCACCAACGGCATAGGCACAGTGGGTACACTTAACTACGTATGGAATTTAGCCCCTACGCTTTCACTACTTACAAACCCTTCACAAACCTATACCAGTGCAGGTACTAAAAACATACGCCTTATAACAATTGATGCAAATACCTGTAGAGATACATTTGACCTTGCAATACAAATATACCCTAAGCCCATTGCCAATTTTACTGTAAATAGTGTGTGTATGAATGTAGCCAATACATTTACTGATGCCTCTACAATTACTGTTCCTGCTGGCTTTACTGACGTAGTAAATAATTATCAATGGGATTACAACTTTGTAACTAATTTTGTGGTAGAAGCTACTACTCAAAATACTACACATATATATCCGTTACCTGCTACGGTTGCAATACCTCAAGCCATGCTCATAATAAAATCTAATAATAATTGTACAGATAGCGTAACTAAGCCAGTAATAGTGTGGACATTACCCAAGGCCAATTATACGATGAGCGCTCCATGTTATCCTAACCCTATAGAATTTACCAATGCCACTACACTACTTACAGGAACCGATAACAGCATTATGGCAACAATGAACATAAACTGGGGCGATGGACAAACGCAAGCTATAACAAGCCTAACAGAAACTACAAACCATAATCATGTTGCAAGTGGAAATTATATTTCGGAATTAAATGTAACATCAAACCACGGTTGTACAAATAAATTGCAACTACCTATTATAGTACACGCAAAGCCGTTAGCAGTTTATACAGCCTTGCCACTAAAGGGTTGTGCACCCTTATGTGTAAATTTTGTTGATGCGAGCACACAAAATAATTCGCCTCTAACAGAAACTATTAGTGCTTACGAGTGGATATTTAACGATTACAATTTATTAAAAAAAAGTGATGATAAAGCAACCAATGCTAATACACAACACTGCTACACTAATGCAAGCGACACCACACAATTGCACTCGCCAAAGTTAATAGTAACTACAACAACAGGTTGCAAAGATACGTTGGTGTTTACTGATAGAGTTGTGGTATATGCATTACCACAAGCGGGTTTTAGTATATCTGCTAATGTTATAAATATGCTTAATCCTGAGGTTAAAATTAGTGATAAGTCACACTTGGCTACCACCATTGTATGGAATTATGGAAATGATGATAAGCAATTAATAACCAACACCAATCCTTTAAAACCAATAAATGAGTTCATGTATTCTTACGCTGACTCGGGCACATACACCATAATTCAAATTGTGGCAACACCACAAGGGTGTATAGATAGCTCAAAGAATACAGTACTAGTAATGCCCACTTACTCATTGTATATACCCAATGTGTTTACGCCTGATGGAGATGGGTTGAATGATTATTTTATGGTACGTGGCACTAATATTAAAGATGTTGTGCTAACAGTGTATAACAGATACGGCGAACGTATAGCACTAGTGCAGAATGCTAATACAATAGGCTGGGACGGTACAGATATACGCTATAATAAGCCTTGCCAACAAGAAACCTACAATTGGAAACTAGAATATACTGATATAACAGACACTAAACACAAAGGTTTGGTAGGTACAGTTACGTTGTTAAAATAAACAACTCTTTATTTTATTATAATTAAAACACACTATAAACAGCAAGCAAAGTGGGCGTATTTAAACTTGACAGCGAAAATTATTTGTACCGCACCAATCCGTGCGGTACAAGTTACGATGCCGTAGTAGGTAGTAGTGGCACTACGACCAACCCAAGTACGATGCCATGGGCTAGTTGCAAACAAGCTACGATGTGGTGGGCAACTTTAGTAAGTGGTAATAAACGTACTACGACTAACCTAAGTACGATGCCATGGGCTAGTAGCAAACAGTTTACGATGTGGTGGGTAAGTTTAATACCCTTTGCTAACAGATACTTAAAAGGGAGTAAATTCTACACTTTTATTATTAATAATTCTACCTTTATTGGGCTTGGTAGTAAGTACCTTAAAGCCAATACCACAACTAGTACTGAAGCCAGCAACCACCTAGGCAATGTGCTAACGCTGTTTACTGATAAAAAAATACCAGTAGGAACAGGCACTACAGTTAGCTACTACAAAGCCGACTTGGTAAGCAGTATGGACTACAGCCCATTTGGTGCACCACTTAAAGGCAGAACCTTTAATGGTAGTGGTAGTAGGTACGGGTTTAACGGACAAGAAAAAATAAGTGAGATAGATGGTAATTCTTATGATTATAAAGCACGTATATATAATCCAAGATTGGGAAGGTTTTTAAGTGTTGACCCTTTGACTAAAAATTACCCTTGGTACACACCCTACCAATTTGCAGGTAACAAACCAATATCTTTTGTAGATAGAGATGGAGAGGAAGAGGCGAGACCTGAGGAAATTGCTTATGGAATGCTTAATCCTATTGATGCTTTGGATGTGCGTAATAATTCTCAAAAAGCTTTTTTAGCAGCTCAAACCGCAGCGCTTCCTAATCCTCAAGATGGGCAACAAGATGCATTCAGACATGCGTATTGGAACGCTTTAAATGCAAGAGACATTGGAGCTAGCGATGCTGAGGGATTTGCGACTATTCATGAGTTGGGCATGACTAATCCTGCTAATGACTCTAAATCTCCTGCTTACGACCCGATTGCAATTCAAATGGATTTGTTTAATAATAATATAGGTCGAAAAATAGGAGCCCTCAATCCAAAAGCAACAGATGAGGAGTTGGCAGCTTTAGTTTTACAGGGTTTAGCGAATGGAGAACTAATAATAGTAACGAATATTGGAGCCGATAATCTTGATAAAAAATTAGGGTATTCAACACATCCTACATTGAAAGCTGGCGATAAGGTTGCTCCTGATTATGAAGGGACTTATGAAGAGTATAATGGTTCTCAAGATACTAAAAGAGAAAAAAAATTAGAAACTTTGCCTAAAAGCGGAACGGGTGCGAACCATACTGATAAATATAAAGACAAACCAGTAGATAGAAAAACTGAAAATGCAGAAAATAAGTATTAATCATTTTTCTCGCATAGCATTTATTTTGCTTTTAGTTAGCTGTAATTTTAGACAAAAAAAATGTTATTTACTCTTGCCTAATGGAAACAAACTAAATGATTTGACTATAAATGATTTAGATTTAACTTATGGTTTAACTTACAAAAATTATGAAGGTTTTACTGGTTTAATGAAGGACTCTATATTGACAGATTTTACAATTTTAATTAAGGATAATTTTCAAAAAATAGGACGCGATGTAGTTAATGAAGAGTATATTAAAAAGATTAAACACGAAAAAATCATAGGCTTAAGATATAATAAAATACCTGAAACTAAAATGAATTACCAAAATGTTTTAGATTATATTTTAAGAAGATACTCTAATTTAAGAAGGACAACGACTCAATCAAAATTAGACATTGGTATTAATAAAGAAATTGTATTTTTGAATGCTGAAAATGAAACTGTTGTTAGAGTTCAGTATTCAAAATTTGGTATTACTGGAACAATTGTAACATTGGAGTGTTGTTGCCCCCCTGTTCCTGTAAGTGTTCCAACGGTTAAATAGTTGGGAGTTCCCACCCCCCGTTCTCGCAAGTGTTCCCAGGCGCATTCCACGAATCCTTTGTAATAAAGGCTTCGATACACCGTAATGCTTGTTTTTAGCTTGGCGCATTCCACAAATCCTTTGTAATAAAGGCTTCGATACACCGTAATGCTTGTTTTTAGCTTTTCTTCTGGTCATTTTAAGTGTTTTTTAAGGGATTGGTTTAATGGTAATTTTGGCTTTTAACTGTATATAATAGCACAAGCGTTGCAAACG
>JACMRI010000102.1 GCA_014376525.1 Bacteroidia bacterium
AAAACAGTTAATAAAAAATTAACATTATTACACATACCCAAAATATATGCGCACATTTAAAGAACGTAAACCATTACCCTTATTCGAAAATATAGTAATAACAACTGCCGCTGCCGAAGGTAAAGCCATGGCGCGTATTGACGACCTAGTGGTGTTTGTAGATAATGCTGTACCAGGCGATGTAGCCGATTTACAACTTACTATGAAAAAGAAAAATTATGCAGAAGCTAAAGCCATAAAGTTTCATACCTATAGTGAAGAACGCGCTACACCTATGTGCGAACATTTTGGCGTGTGTGGCGGTTGTAAGTGGCAACACATGCAATATGTGCATCAGTTAAAATATAAGCATCAACAAGTTATTGATAATTTTGATAGACTAGGTAAGTTTCCTTACCAAGGGCTGCAACCCATAGTGGGTGCAGAAGTTACGAGCCACTACCGTAACAAATTAGAATTTACGTTTACTAATTTCCGTTGGTTAGACGATGCGGATATGCTTAAAAAGAAAGAGGGCTACGAAATACCCAAAGCAGAATTAAATGCATTGGGTTTTCATATCCCTAAAAAGTTTGATAAAGCATTTCATATAAATAAGTGCCACTTACAGGCAGATCCAAGCAATGGTATTCGTAATTTTATATATGCCTATGCACAAGAAAATGAAATTCCGTTTTTTGATTTAAAGTTTCAAAATGGCTACCTGAGAACACTAATGATACGCACTACTACGCTAAACCAAGTAATGATTGTACTAATGGTTGCCGATGATAAACCAGAATGGCTTACGCCTTTGTTGGACGCTGTGCACATGGCTTTCCCTAGTATAACATCATTACAATATACCATAAACACTAAACGTAATGATAGCTACGAAGGCCTTATAGTACAATGCCACAAAGGCAACGATTATATAGTGGAGCAATTGGGCAATTTGAAATTTAAGATAAGTGCAAAATCATTTTTTCAAACCAATACAGCGCAAGCTAATGTATTGTATGCAATAACAAAAGATTTTGCTGGACTTACAGGCAATGAAGTAGTGTACGACTTATACACAGGCACAGGTACTATTGCTAATTATGTGGCCGACAAAGCTAGCAAGGTAGTAGGAGTGGAGTATGTAGAAGATGCCGTAAAAGATGCGTATGTAAATTCGGATTATAATAAAATAACTAACACTTCGTTTTTTGCAGGCGATATGAAAGATGTTTTAAATGATGAATTTATAGCTATACACGGCAAGCCAGATGTAGTAATAACTGACCCGCCACGTGCAGGTATGCACGCTGATGTGGTAAATACAATATTGCGTATGCAACCCCAAAAAGTAGTGTATGTAAGTTGCAACCCTGCCACACAAGCCCGCGATATTGCCTTAATGCAAGAGTTATATACCGTTACACGTGTGCAACCTGTGGATATGTTTCCGCACACCCATCACGTAGAAAATGTAGCCCTACTGGAGTTAAAATAATAGTAATGGATTAATAATAAATGTGAGCGTTGCGGGCTATATTTAACTGTAGCGCTCATGTTATTATTAAATGTTTTATAGTACAATTATACTACCGCTGCAGGCAAAATCAATTATCTTGGCACAATTTAATAATTGTTTGTGTGCGACTTTTTTCTATTATTTTGATACAATAGTTACCAAATAGATTAAATAGCAATACTAATTATGAATATTTTTTGCCCCAATAATATTTTTACTTTGTATTATTTTAGTTAAGCTTAGTAACAGGGCCAAAGTATTGGATCATTTATGTACAACCATTATAATTATAGTTCCACATGTTTTTAAATTACAAATTAGCTGTATATTTTGAAACAAAAAACCCACTTATTATATAATAAGTGGGTTTTTAATATTTAAAAACTAAAGCGGTCCGGACGGGACTCGAACCCGCGACTTCATGCGTGACAGGCATGCACTCTAACCAACTGAGCTACCAGACCTTTTGTTTTTTTTGTTGGTACAAATGTAGGTAAATTATTTTATCCTCCAAATAAAAAATAAAAATAAACAAACATTTATTACATCTAACTCATAACCTTGTTAATGCTACAAAAAAACAGCGTTTGTAAACTAATTTTACAAACGCTGTTGAGGTGTAAAGATATTAATATTAAAAATTATATTTTGTAAAGCACTTGCTTAACTGCTTTTATAATGCGAGGTGCATTTGGTAACGATGCCTCTATTAATGTAGGTGCGTATGGCAAAGGTACATCGGCACAAGTTACACGCATTACCGGAGCGTCTAAGTTATCAAATGCATAACGTTGTATATTATAAGCTAGCTCGCTGCTAATACTTGCAAGTGGCCAAGCTTCTTCTACTATTACACAACGGTTTGTTTTTTTAACCGAAGCTATTACTGTAGGGTAATCGATAGGGCGAACTGTACGCAAATCAATAATTTCGCAGCTAATGCCTTCTTTTGCTAACTCTTCTGCAGCAGCATAACATTGTTTTATTATTTTCCCAAACGATACTATGGTTACATCTGTACCTTCACGTTTTATATCGGCAACGCCAATAGGTATTATGTACTCGCCTTCAGGTACTTCACCTTTATCTCCATACATTTGTTCGCTTTCCATAAAAATTACTGGATCATTATCACGTATTGCAGCTTTTAATAATCCTTTGGCATCGTATGGGTTGCTTGGTACAACTACCTTTAAGCCTGGGCAGTTGGCGTACCAGTTTTCAAATGCTTGCGAGTGTTGAGAGCTTAACATACCTGCACTTGCTGTAGGACCTCTGAATACGATAGGCATAGGGAATTGTCCGCCGCTCATGCTCATCATTTTAGCAGCACTATTTATTACTTGATCAATAGCTACTAACGAAAAATTAAATGTCATAAACTCTACTATTGGTCGTAAGCCATTCATAGCTGCACCCACTGCTATTCCAGCAAAACCAAGCTCAGCAATAGGAGTATCTATAATACGTTTTTCGCCAAACTCTGCTAACATACCCTGCGATACTTTATAAGCGCCATTGTATTCGGCAACTTCTTCGCCCATCAAAAAAATAGTCTCATCAGTGCGCATTTCCTCTTGCATAGCCTCACGTAGCGCTTCTCTAAATTGTAATGTTTTCATATAATAATAGTGTAATTAGTTATAAATTATTTTCTTTAAATTTTTATGTAAAAATATCATTTAAATTAGAATTAAAATTAAATGCACTTGTTTTAAATTAATGTTGTTACTTTTTTTTCACAATATCTAATTTTAGCTAAACAATGGTTAAATTTGGCACAAACTATAATTACAATGCTAAAACTACCTCTACACGAATTCCCACGCATTAATATAGCCATAGATGGTTATTCTTCCTGCGGAAAAAGCACCCTTGCTAAAGCACTAGCAGGCAAGTTGGGCTACAGTTATGTAGATTCGGGAGCTATGTACAGAGCAGTAACATTATTCGCTTTGCAAAATAATATTATTGTAGATGGTGTAGTAAATGAGTATCGCTTAATACAAGAACTGCCCAATATTAATGTTTCGTTTGCATACAACGAACTTACCAAAATGAGTGATGTGCATCTTAATGGCACGGATGTTGAAAAAGAAATTCGTATGATGGACGTAGCTAGCCACGTAAGTGCAGTAAGTGCAATAAAAGATGTGCGTAAAATAATGATGGCAATGCAACGAGAATATGGTAAAAACAAAGGTATAGTAATGGACGGACGAGATGTAGGAACTGCAGTATTCCCGCATGCGGAGTTAAAATTATTTATGACGGCTGATGTAGATGTGCGTACCAGAAGACGACTAGATGAACTTACTTCTAAAGGAACTTTTATAACAAAAGAAGAAGTATTACACAACCTTACGAGCCGAGATTACGCTGATACCAACCGCAAAGAAAATCCACTTACCAAAGCTAAAGACGCTATACTACTAGATAACTCAGACATAGATCAACAACAACAACTAGAGTACGTATTAAAATTAATGATGGAACATGTATTTAAAAATAAATTAGAAACCAGCAAGTAAAATAAATTTGATCATAATCTAACAACAATTAAAATGAAAAAGATAGTAATAACAGCTTGTGTAACACTACAGTTAATGAATGTGGCACAAGCCCAAATATTTAACAATATACTTAAACAAGGTAAAGATGTTATAAATAATGCTGGAGCAGGTAACGCCGCCAACACAATAAATAATGCTACAAGCGGTGTATTGGGTAATGGATTGAGTAATACTGATATTATATCAGGGTTAAAAGAAGCACTTAGTGTAGGTACTAATAATTCTACAGGTATGGCAAGTAAATTAGATGGGTATTTAAAAAATCCAGCTATAAAAATTCCGTTCCCAAAAGACGCAGTGCTAATGGAACAGCAGCTACGTGCGGTGGGTATGGGTAAACAGTGCGATGCCTTAATAACATCACTTAATCGTGCTGCCGAAAAAGCTGCGGTAGACGCTGCACCAATATTTTTGAATGCGATAAAATGCATCACAATTGATGATGGTTTAAGTATATTAAATGGTGGAGATAACGCAGCTACTAATTTTTTGAAAACAGGTACAAATGCCGAATTAAAGGCGAAGTTTTTGCCTGTAATAAAAGCTGCTTTAATAAATGTAAACGCCACAAGATATTGGAATCCACTTTTTACACGCTACAATAAAATACCAATGGTGCAAAAAGTAAATCCTAATTTAGACGCTTACGTTACTGATAAAGCCATAGAAGGCCTTTTTAAGTTAGTAGCAGTAGAAGAAATCAAAATACGAAAAGACCCCGATGCACGTGTTAGCGATATTTTAAAAAAGGTCTTTGGTTCGTAATATTTTTTTATATATTTGCATTATAAATAAAAGCAAAAAAACATGTCAAAAATTTGTCAATTAACAGGAAAGAGCGTAATAGTAGGAAACAGTGTTTCTTTTTCTAATCGTAAAACGCGTCGTAAGTTTAACCCAAACTTACAACTCAAAAAGTTTTTTATACCAGAAACTGGCGAGTGGGTTCGTTTAAAAGTTTCAACTTCAGCAATTAAAAATATCAATAAAAAAGGTATTTACAAATGTTTAGTAGATGCAGTTAATCAAGGTCATTTGTCATAATTAGTATAATTATGCACTTATAAAAAAAGGTAGCTTTTAATTAAGCTACCTTTTTTTATGTTACGCTAAATCTTACATCTACTATCTTATATCTAGTTAATACTTATGAATACATTACTAAAAACACTCTGCGAAATATATGCCCCAGCAGGCGAAGAGGAATTATTAACGCAGTTTTTGCTAAACTATATTTCCCAAAATAAAGCTACGTGGAATGTACAACCACAGGTATTTAGCGGCGATGACTTTCAAAACTGTATAGTGTTGGTGTTTGGTAAGCCACGCACCGCAGTATTTGCACACATTGATAGCATAGGCTTTACACACCGTTACAATAATCAATTAGTAAAACTTGGAGGTCCACGTGCACAACACGGTTATAAGTTAGTAGGTTATGATATTGATGGACAAGTAAAAGGTACACTATTAAAAACTATTGATGATGACGGAAATACAACCTTAGCATTACAAGGTAATAGAACACCCGAACGTGGTACTAACATGGTGTTTGACTGTGAGTATACAGAGCAAGAAGACTACATACAAAGTTGCTATATGGATAATAGATTAGGCGTGTATAACACTCTAAAATTAGCCGAAACACTTACCGATGGTATTATTTGTTTTAGTACATGGGAAGAAACAGGAGGCGGAAGTGTAGAGTTCTTAACTAAATTTATTTTTGAAAAATACAATATTCGTCAAACCTTAATAAGCGATATTACTTGGATAACAGAAGGAGTAGAAGCAAGTAAGGGGTGCGCAATATCTATGCGCGATAGCGGTATTCCACGCAAAGCATACATCAATAAAATTGTAGCATTAGCAAAGCAATCGGGCATTCCTTTTCAGTTAGAAGTAGAAGATGCAGGTGGTAGCGATGGCAATGTTATAAATAAAAGTCCTTATCCTATAGACTGGTGTTTTGTAGGTGCTGCGGAGCAAAACGTGCATTCGCCCACCGAAAAAGTACACAAGAAAGATATAGACGCAATGCTTAGTTTGTACAAATATTTAATGCTTAATTTATAAAACATATACATGTATATACATATTTATATACGTACAGTAATAGCTATGGCTATAAGCGTTTTAATAGCGTGTAAATCTCCGTTGGAACAATTGGAGAAAAAAGGTTTGGAACTAGCCAAGGAAGGTAAAAATGATGAAGCTATAAAAACATTTAAACAACTATTGTACTTAAATCCTACTAGTGTAGTAGCTTGCCTTAATGTAGGTGTATTATATCTTCGTAATAACCAAATGGACTCCAGCATACGTTACTTAAACAATGCTATAGACTTAGATAGTACGCATGCCAACGCATATTACAATAGAGGTAAATATTACGACGGTGTAGGTAATTTTATGGCTGCATTATCTGATTTTAGTACCTGTATAAAACTAGAGCCCAACAACGTAAAAGCATTGGTTAGCCGTGGTGTATTGTACGGTGACGTGGGCGATACCATAGCCGAACTAAACGATTATGCTAAGGCTATTAAAGCCAATGCCGACTATCCCTATTCGTACTATAATAGAGCTTGTTATTATTACAACAGAAACGCTTTTAGTATTGCTATTAACGATTATACATTAGCCATAAATAAAGATAGTGCCTACTCGCAAGCCTTTATTAATAGGGCATTGTGCTATCAAGAATTAAATAATAATGCAGCGGCATTACTTGACTATAGTTACGCTTTAGCTATAGATAGCGAAGACACTGAAGCATTAATTAATCGTTCGTTATTACTCGAAAAAACAAATCCTACACGAGCCATCACCGATTTAAAAAAAGCCCAACAGTTAGGCGACACTAGTGCAACACAACTACTAAAAATTTATTTTAACCAATGATTATTTTAAACTATTTGCTATACTATGGTATAATATTACCATTAAGTTGGTTGCCAATGCGAGTGCTTTATGCATTAAGCGATGTGTGCTATTACATTATTTACAAAGGGTTTAAGTACCGTGTGCATGTAGTACAAAACAATATGAAACGTGCTTTGCCGCATTTATCAGACCAAGAGCTACAAGACACCCAAGACAAGTTTTATAGCCACTTGTTTGATATGATTGTAGAGAGCATAAAAAACTTTAGCATAAGCAAATCCGAATTGCAAAAACGTTGCAAAGCCACTAATGGAGAGTTGTTTCAGGAGTTAGCTAATGAGGGCAAAAGTATGTTGGGTATTACGGGGCATTATGCTAATTGGGAATGGCCTGCCACGTTGTATGCAACGCATAGTACACACAAATCGTATGGGATATTTATACCATTAAAAAATAAATTTTGGAACCAAAAAGTAATACAATCACGCTCACGCTTTGGAGTTGGTTTGCTTGCGCCATTAGATGTACCAGTGGCTTATGAGCAAAATAAAAACGGATTAATGAGTTGTGGTTTTATAATGGATCAAAGCCCAGGAAGTAAAACCAAAGCCTATTGGCTTACTTTTATGGGGCAACCTACTGCAGTAGCGTTTGGGGTGGAGCGTTATGCCAACTTGCACAATCATAGTGTGGTACAAGCTGTAGTTCGAAAAGTAAAACGAGGTTATTATGAAGTTACTTTTTATAAATTGACTGATGATCCTAACAGCTTACCTTACGGAGTACTTACCCAATTGCATTCGCGCCTTAATGAATATTTTATACTACAACAACCCGCCTATTGGTTATGGAGCCACAAGCGTTGGAAACTAACACCAAAAGCAGATACTATAATAAATGCCGATACTGAATTAACTACACAATTATTTACTAAATTAGTAGCACAAATAGAAAATAAATAATAAAAATGAAAAAGTATAATTTACTATTAATATTGTTAGCATGCTTGCTCATTAAAGCCGAAGTACAAGCGCAAAACGTTGGTATTGGAACAACTAATCCTACTAACAAGTTAGAAATAAAATCAAGTACTGCTAATACATCAGGTTTACGTTTTACTAATTTAACGTCAACATCAACGCAAAGTGTAAGTAATAATTTAGGCTTATCGGTTGATGCAAATGGCGACGTAATACTTGTTCCAGCAAGTGGCAACTCATGGCTACTAGCAGGAAACAGTAATGCTACGGCAACTAGTTTTTTGGGTACAACCAATGCTTTTGATTTAATATTTAAAGTAGCCAACTTAGAGTATATGCGCATACTCAACGCCAGTGGCAATGTGGGTATTGGCACAGCTACACCTACCGAAAAATTAGATGTAGCGGGCAACATAAAATTTAGTGGAGCATTAATGCCCAATAATATAGCAGGCAGTACAGGGCAAGTACTTACCAGTGCGGGCGTAGGAGTTGCGCCTACATGGGTTACAATACCTATTACTACAGTAAGCAATACTATTATAGGAAATAATTTAACTACTACAGTTAATGGAGTTACAGGCACTGCAGTTATATTACCCGCACCACCTGCTACTACTAATGTTTTGGCTAGTAGTGTAAATACACTTACATCAACTGTTGACGGTGTAGTGGCCACAGCCCCAATCATTAATACAATAAGTAATGGGCTTATAGGTAATAATTTAACTACCACAGTTAATGGGGTTGTAAGTACTAATTTGGATTTAAGCCCTATTATAAGTAACGATTGGAAACTAATTGGTAATGCGGGAACTACAGCAGGAACTAATTTTTTGGGAACTACTGATGCACAAGATGTTGTATTTAAAACCAATAATGTAGAAAACCTGCGCATACTTACCGCTAATGGCAACGTGGGAGTGGGTACTAATGCACCTTCAGAGCGTTTGGTTGTAAATGGTAAAACATTATTAACTAATGGTTACAGTGCTACTAATGGAGCGTTAGTATACAAAAACACTACCGATTATTTGTTTTTAGGTCCAGTGTCGGGTTCTACTAATCAAGGTGCAACATTAGCATTGTATGGTACAACTAATAACGAAGCCGCCACACCCAACCCCGGAGGTATAGATTTAAGTGTAATAACAGCATCACCAGCAGTACGTATATTAACCAATGGTAATGTAGGAGTTAGCAATACTACTCCTACCGAAAAATTAGACGTAGTGGGTAACGTAAAATTGAGCGGAGCACTCATGCCCAATAACTTAGCAGGTACATTAGGAAATGTATTGTTAAGTTCAGGCGTAGGAATAGCGCCTACGTGGTTAGCTACAGGTGTTACAGGGCAAGTGCTTACCAGCGCAGGTGTAGGTGTAGTACCCTTTTGGGCTACTAATAATAATTGGAATATATTAGGCAACGCAGGCACAACAACAGCCACCAACTTTATGGGTACTACTGATAATGTTAATGTAATATTTAAACGTTTTAATGTAAGAGCTGGCTTATTAAACGTATCAAGCACATCATTTGGAGTAGGGGCATTAAACCCTGCAAGCACAGGTGGATTTAATACTGCACTAGGGGCTAATAGTATGCTTAACAATGCAGCAGGGGCTTTTAATACTGCCGTTGGTGTTAATACATTAATACAAAACACAGCAGGTGTAGGCAACATAGCTGTTGGTTATACCAGTATGCTTAACAATACGTTGGGCAATTACAATACAGCAATAGGGTATGAAAGCGTGTATAACAACACTTCGGGTACAGATAATGTAGGCGTGGGACGCAGTGCCTTGTATAGCAATACTACTGGGGTAAGCAATTCCGCATCGGGTAACAATAGTTTATTGCGCAACACAACTGGTAATTATAACGTTGCAATGGGCGAAAATAGTTTGCGCGAAAACGTTCTAGGTAATTACAATACATCAATAGGTATGAATGCTATGTACAATAGCTTGGGCGATAATAATACTGCAATTGGTTCGGGGGCTGGTACAGGAAACATACTTGGAAGCAGCAATACATTTGTTGGTTTTTTTGCTGAGCCTACAGGTGCTTCGTTTACTAATGCTACTGCAATAGGCAATCAGGCTAAGGTAGGTGCAAGCAATAGTTTGATACTTGGAGGTACAGGTGCTTACTCAGTTAATGTGGGTATTGGCACAACTACACCCAGTGTTAAGTTAGAAGTGTCGCAGGGTACTATAAAAAACACCAATAATACATTTTCTTTAATAGAGTCACATAGTTACTCTAACACAGGCGGACATGCAGTGTTTATAGGGCTTGGAGCAGGAGGTACAGAGGTTGCACCTACATATCCATCAATAGGTAAAGTACTTTCTTCATTTATTGGTAGAGATGCAATAGATGGTTTAACGGTTGCTAATTATGGTGGTGCAGATATGTATGCAATAACTACCGAAAATTATTCGGCTACTAATAAAGGTACTATGTTGCGTTTTTCAACCACACTTAATGCTACCAACTTTGTGCAAGAGCGCATGCGTATTGACCATAATGGTAATGTAGGTATAAACACTCTACTACCTGCTTACAAACTTCATGTACGAGGCGATATTGCTGCTGATGATGGTGTGTACGCTCGTTCTTTATATAATGTAGGGTATTCTTCATCAGCAGTAATTACGGATATAATGGAACCATGGACTGATAATGGTTTTAAATTATACGATGGTAATTCTAATTCGCACTTACACATTGAGGCTGTAGGAGCTACTGTTATTCAATCATATAGTACTGGTGGAGTAACCAAAGGTTTGCTAGAAAATACAAGTTATTCCGATTTGTACCTGCAAAACCGTGGTGCGTATGTAGCTATTGGTACTATGCCCGCAGTATCCAAACTTACAGTTACGGCTGATGGTGCCGATGGTATAACCATACAATCTACAGGAGTAGATGCTGGCGATTTAATATTTAAAGAGGTAGGTGGATTTGAAAAATCGAGAATATACTCTAACCCTACAGCTGGTTTAACGGGGCTTATAATAACTACCGACCTTACAGTAGTTGGTAACATAGTAGCATCAGGTACCATAACCCCAAGCGATGCACGCTATAAAGAAAACATAAAACCATTAAATAGTTCATTGATGAATGTATTAAAACTACGTGCAGTTACTTATGATATGAAAGCTGAATTTAAAAATAAAGGCTTTGGCAATGGCCCACAAATAGGAGTAATAGCGCAAGAAGTAGAGCGTATATATCCGCAACTTGTAAACACAGGCACAGATGGATACAAGGGAGTAGATTACAGTAAATTTACACCAATATTGATAGAGGCAATAAAAGAACAACAACAACGCATTATAAGTTTAGAAGGACAATTAAACCAACTCAATACCAAGTTTGATATATTACTTAAGCAACAACAAAACAAAAAATAAAACTTGTTTTTTGTAATGAAATAAATGTTTTTGTAAACAATTCAATAATCAATTAACTAAAACCCAACTAAGTGAATCGTTCTCTTGGTTGCAATTAAAATGCAATTTACTTTAAGCAAAAATGAAATTAAATTATTTAGTAGTACTAGCATCATCATTAATACCAATGGTTGTAGGAATGATATGGTATAACGCCAAAGTAATGGGCAATGTATGGCTAGCCGAAAGTGGCATGACTAAAGAAAAAGCCAATAGTGGTAATATGTTTAAAGTAGTGGGCTTTAGTATGTTGTTTAATGTATTTGTAGCTATGGCATTGCATGTAATGGTTATACATCAAATGGGCATATATTCTACTCTAATGAACGAAGTAGGTTTAAATGAAGTAGGTTCGCCGTTGTATAATTATTTGCAAGATTTTATGGCAAAATACGGTAACAATTTCCGCACATTTAAGCATGGTGCTTTTCATGGTTTTGTAATTGCAATTATGTTTGTATTACCCATAGTAGGAACAAGCGCATTGTACGAGCAAAAAAGCTGGAAATACATATTTATACACGTGGGTTATTGGGCTATTTCTCTTACACTTATGGGTGGCGTTATTTGCGCATTTGCATAAATCAAAAACAATTAATATAAATAGTATATTTGCAACAATGGTGGGTGTTATAACTCATCATTGTTTTTTTAGTTTAAACTACACAGCATACTTATGATAAATAAAATACAACAACTTACACTTGAAATTGAACAATTACAACTAACCAACGAAACAGAGTTAGAAAATTATCGTTTAGAGTATCTTAGCAAAAAAGGTAAGATTGGTGCACTTATGGACGATTTTAGAACTGTACCCAACGAACAAAAAAAAGAAGTTGGTGCATTAATAAACGTGCTTAAAACCAAAGCACAAGAACTGTTTGATGTAGCCAAAGAAAATTTAGAAAACACGGTTGATGTAACTACAAACGTAGATTATACGCGTAGTGTAGCCGAACATCAAGTAGGAGCAAGGCACCCATTAAGCATAGTACGTAATGAAATATTAGATGTATTTAATCGTATTGGTTTTAATGTAAGTGACGGTCCTGAGGTAGAAGATGATTGGCACAACTTTTCGGCACTTAATTTTCCGCCTGAGCACCCAGCAAGAGATATGCAAGATACTTTTTTTATAAAAGATGCACCAAACATGGCATTGCGAACGCATACATCAAGTATACAAGTACGTGTAATGGAAGGGGGACAATTACCCATACGCACCATATCGCCAGGGCGAGTGTATAGGAACGAAGCAGTGTCGGCACGTGCGCACTGCCAGTTTCATCAGGTAGAGGGTTTGTATATTGATAAAGGCGTTTCTTTTGCCGACCTCAAACAAACCTTACTTTATTTTTCTAAAGAATTGTATGGTACAAATACCAAAATCCGTTTACGTCCATCATATTTTCCGTTTACAGAACCAAGTATGGAAATGGATATAAGCTGCCCTTTTTGCGCCGCCAAAGGTTGCAATATATGCAAAGGCACAGGCTGGGTAGAAATATTGGGCTGTGGTATGGTAGACCCGCAAGTACTTGATAATTGTGGTATTGACAGTAAAGTATATAGTGGCTTTGCGTTTGGAATGGGAATAGAACGTATAACTATGCTCAAGTATCAAGTAAACGATTTGCGCTTATTTTTTGAAAACGATGTACGGTTTATCAATCAATTTAAAAATGCGTAATTAATATAACAACATTATAAAATGAAACATTTCTTAGCCATACTTGCGCTTGTATTATACGCCAACGCTTTAGCGGCGCAAGATGTTGTTATTACTTCCAAAGACACGCTAATAGGGCTATTAAACAAAGCCACCGTAAACTACAACGACGTGGAAATGTTTACTAATGGAAATTACATAGTAGTAAACAAATCCAACATAAATGCCATAAAAGCCGATACAAATTTAAAAACATATAATACCATTCAATACACGGCAACACGTGTTATTGATGGCGAGCGTATTTATTTTAACATTATAAAACAAGGTACTGATAGTATTACATTGGTTGAGTTTAATGCCAAAACATATCAACCTACCTTAACTAGTTATTCGGCAAGTGCTATTAATAATGTGGAACGATTAGAGTCTAACTACAAAGATATTGCACCCACCACAACACCTCAAACTATAGCAAACACAAGTGCTCCAACACCTACGTACAACAAAGGAACGGCCGAGCGTAAGCAAGAACATAAATTTTTTAGATTGGAAGCAGGTGTAACTTACGCCAAAGTTCTAGCACCAGTAATAAACCAAGGCGAGGCATTTATATTTGATAATGCTACTACCAAACTCAACAACAGTAACGGCGAATATTATGCGCAAGCCATGTATGTATCGGCAAGTAATTTTACACTAAGTGCAGGTGTTGATTATTTTGCGGGCAAGGTAAATCAGTTAGGAAGTTTAGATGTAATAAATAGGGTAGGGACTTCTGGGCAATTTTTAAACACTAATAACACAACACCTGCGGGTTTTACAAAAATAGGCGAAGTGCCTGCACAGTTTAGTGTTAAGCGCAATGCACTTACGTTTACTGGGCAATTGGGCTATCAGTTTAACATAGGCCAAAACAAAAACGTATTGTGCTTGGCAGTAGGCTTGGGAATAGGCAATTATAAAGATGTATCTATACTTACGGTACAATCCCAATCTACGCCCATAATAAAAGGAACATACACCGCTAGTATAGCTACCACACAACTAAGTATAAAGTATTTGTACAATGCAGGTGCGTTTTACATAGGGCCTATGCTTGCGTTTAACCGCAGTACCGCCACTTACAAGCAAGAAGTAATTAGCATTAATGGAGGCGCACCTATTACTACCGCTATTAGCGATAAAGAACCTTTGTCTCGTTATCAGCTAGGGCTTGTTGTACGTTTTTAAAAATTAATAAAAAATGGAAATAAGGTTGGTTGCCTTTCTTACTAATATTTTGCTGACACTGTCTGCAAAATTGAGCTGGTCTCATATCTAAAATATTAAATCTCACTTCATATATCTAAAATCTTATATCTAACTACAAAAACATGATAGACTTTAAAACCGAAATCTTACAAGGAATACCCACACAAATACCCGCACCTTACACGCTTGACGCCACGGTAAACCACGCTCCTAAGCGTAAGGACATACTTACGGCTGATGAAAAAAAATTGGCATTGCGCAATGCTTTACGTTACTTTCCTGCGCATCATCACGCTGAGTTAGCTGCCGATTTTTTGTACGAACTAAAAACGTATGGACGTATCTATATGTATAGATATATGCCTACACATGCGCAAAAGGCACGCAATATAAACGAATATCCGCACACAACCATACAAGCGGCTGCTATTATGCTTATGATACAAAATAACCTAGACCACGCAATAGCACAGCATCCGCACGAACTTATAACGTATGGTGGCAATGGTGCAGTGTTTCAAAACTGGGCCCAGTACCGCCTTACTATGCAGTATTTAGCTACTATGACCAACGAGCAAACGTTAGTAATGTATAGCGGACATCCTATGGGATTGTTCCCCTCACACGCTAATGCGCCACGTGTAGTGGTTACTAATGGTATGATGATTCCTAACTATAGCAAACCCGACGATTGGGAAAAATACAATGCACTTGGTGTAACCCAATACGGACAAATGACCGCTGGAAGCTATATGTACATTGGTCCACAGGGCATTGTGCATGGTACAGCTATTACGGTATTAAACGCAGCACGCAAATTAATTGAGAAAAATGGAGGTACACTTGCAGGCAAATTATTTGTAACATGTGGGCTTGGTGGTATGAGTGGCGCACAACCCAAAGCCGCTGTAATAGCAGGTTTGGTGTGCCTTGTGGCCGAAATTAACGAACGTGCTATAACTACACGCCATACACAAGGTTGGGTTAATGAAGTATTTGATACTGCAGATGGCGCTATTGATAGGGCTTTGCGAGCAGTAGCCAATAAAGAAGCTACTTCAATAGCATTTAAAGGAAATATAGTAGAACTGTGGGAACGCTTGGTAACACGTAATGTTACGGTGGACTTAGGTAGCGACCAAAGTAGTTTGCACAACCCATTTGCAGGCGGATATTACCCTGCCGATATATCGTTGGAAGTAGCTAATGATATGATGGCGAATGCACCCGAACAATTTAAAAAAGCCGTACACGCAACATTGGTACGCCATGTAGACGCTATCAATAATAGAGTAGCGGCTACAGGAATGTACTTTTTTGATTATGGTAACGCATTTTTATTAGAAGCCTCACGTGCAGGAGCCGATGTGTTAAAACCCGATGGTAATTTTAAATACCCGAGTTATGTACAAGACATATTAGGCCCCATGTGTTTTGATTATGGTTTTGGACCATTCCGTTGGGTGTGTGCAAGTGCTGATGCCAAAGACCTTGCAACTACCGATGCCATTGCCTTGCGAGTAATGAGCAAAATAAAAGAAACTGCACCTGTCGAAATACAACAACAACTTGCCGATAATATATTGTGGATTGAGCAGGCACAACAAAACAAACTGGTGGTAGGCTCGCAAGCACGTATATTGTATGCAGATGCCGAAGGGCGTATGCGCATAGCACAAGCATTTAACCAAGCCATAGCAAGTGGCGAAATTACGGCACCTATTATTTTAGGGCGCGACCACCACGATGTATCGGGTACGGATAGCCCGTACCGTGAAACGAGCAACATATACGATGGCTCGCGCTACACGGCCGATATGGCAGTACAAAACTTTGTGGGCGATGCCTTTAGAGGGGCTACATGGGTAAGCCTGCACAATGGAGGTGGAGTAGGCTGGGGAGAGGTTATTAATGGGGGGTTTGGTTTAGTGTTAGATGGCACGCCCGAAGCCGAAACTAAATTATTAAGTATGCTCCACTGGGACGTAAACAACGGTATAGCACGCCGTGCATGGGCTCGTAACAAAGAGGCTTTATTTGCCATTGAACGAGAAATGAATCGTACGCCACAGCTCAAAGTTACAGTGGCTAACATAGTGAGTGATGCTGTTATTAATGGATTGAATTTTTAGTACAGTGCTAAATTTACCAACAAGGGAGCGCGCCCCATTATTATACAGTTTTACAATGCGGATAAAATTTAATGATTTTAATTCCCTCCACACTGTGGATTTAATTGAGTTTGTGAAAACAATAACAGTAGTGTATTTAAAATAATGAATGTAGAAACCACACAGCATAATTTTATTGCTGATATAAAACTAAAAGTAAGGCAAGCGCAATACGAAGCCTTAAAAGTTGTAAATACGCAACTGATAAATTTATACTGGGAAATAGGCAAGTCTATTGCCTAAAAACAAACTGAAAACTGGGGCAAAGCCATTGTACCTACTTTAGCTAAAGAATTACAAGCAGAGTTTCCTGGTATAAGTAGATTTTCCACTACAAATTTATGGTTAATGGCTCAGTTTTATACGGAATATCAAGCGGTTGAATTTCTCCAACCATTGGTTGGAGAAATTAGTTGGACAAAGCACACCTTAATTTTAAACAAGTGTAAAAACAATCAAGAACGTCAATTTTATTAACTAAGAAATTTGGTTGGACAAAAAACATGTTAACTCATCAAATAGAAAATAAAACGTTTGAAAGTTATTTGTTAAACCAAACCAACTTTGAAACCACACTGCCCGCTGCTATACAAAACCAAGCACACTTGGCTATTAAAGATGAATATACGTTTAATTTTTTAAACCTTGACAACGAGCATTCCGAATGCGAATTGGAGCAATCTTTAATAAAAAACATTCGTGCTTTTTTGTTAGAACTTGGGCACAACTATACCTTTGTAGGTAACCAATACAAAGTAAGCGTAAGCGACAAGGAGTATTTTATTGATTTGCTGCTGTACCACCGTAAGTTACAATGCCTTATTGCTATTGAACTAAAAATAGGCGAGTTTTTACCTGAGTATAAAGGCAAAATGGAATTTTATCTTTCAATACTAAATGATACCGTAAAATTACCGCACGAAAACGAAGCTATTGGTATTATTATTTGTAAAAGTAAAGATAGAACTATAGTAGAATACTCTTTAAAAACAGGCAATATGCCCATAGGCGTAGCCACATACAACACAAGTACGCTACTACCCAAAGAGTACGAGCAACTATTACCAAGTAGTGCCGATATAGCAAATAAAATAAATAATTATTTTGAAATTAAAGAGTAATTATTCAATACTTTCACACCTCGGTGGCTGTACAATTTTATTAACAATAAGGGAGCATACTCCCTTGCTACACATATAAAAACAAACACAGAACTAAAATTAACATACAAATAAAAACTAAAAAAAATGACACAGACAATCGTACAAATGAAAGAACAGATAGCAAAACTTAAAGAAGACTTTAAAGAAAATACAGGCGAAGATTCATTTCATACGAAATTGAGACAAACTATAACAGAAAAAATTGAGTATTTAAATGAGTATTTAGAGTACGAAATAGAATTAGAAAAACGTTCTAAAATGCCACCTATACCAAACAACAAGCCCTTTGCTATACTTATAGACCCTTATGATAGTGAATGCTTCTATTTGTATAGTGTACTAAGAGCGCTGTTTGATTATCCTGGAATTGATTTTGATACAGATGAACATCTTGGAAGTGTAAGTGGCAAACTGTATGCCTCAGCATTCGCTAATATTTGTTCAAATTATTTGGTAGATTATATTCAAATGTATCGTTATGATGATTTTGAATTGTTTGTAATAGAAATGCAATTTGAAAACGATGCTCAAATATTAAAAGAGTTAGCTGAAATGAATGGTTTAATTTATAACGCACCAATAATAGAGCTGGTAAAAAATTTAATTACAGTTTTTAAGAATAGAATTATTGTGGATATAAATAAATTATTTCCAACAAATGAATTAAAACTACAATTATTTAATTCAATATTTGAGATGGGTAAATTTAAAAGCGAAAGCCCTACATTTTCTATACACGACGAACATCCTGGACTGATGTTTTTGCAATAAATTAACTGTATTTTGTAGGCTTACGAATAAAAAAAAAGAAGCAACATAGCTAATTGCCAACAAGGGCGCATGCTCCTTTGCTACACTTATAAAAACAAACACATACTATGAGCACCAAATTTTTTACCAATAATGAAGAGAACACTTTAATAAATAAATTTGAGGGTGTTTTTACTTATAATCCTAATATTCATTGTTTTGATGCTTTAGTTGGGTATTTTAGGGCGTCGGGCTATTTTAGTATTCGGCCATTTTTAGGAAAAGTCCCTAAAATTAGAATTTTGGTGGGTATTAATATTGATAAAATGCTTGCAGAATCGCAACAAGCGGGACTTGAGTTTTTTAAAAACCACGAAAAAACTAAAGAGGATTTTATAAAGGGAGTTAAAGAAGATATTGAAAAGGCAAGTTATGATAACGATACTGAGGCTGGTATTATTCAATTTATTAATGATTTAATAGAAAAGAAAATTGAAGTAAAAGCTCATCCCGAAAAAAAAATACATGCTAAAGTGTATATTTTACGACCTGAAAATTTTAACGAACACACACCTGCAACAGTAATAACAGGCTCGTCCAATTTAACTGCAAATGGTTTAGGAGTTAATAATCAATATGAATTTAATGTTCAGTTATCCGAATACAGTGATGTGAAATTTGCTACCGAAGAGTTTGATAAGTTATGGGTTGAATCTGTAGATGTTTTACCTGTAGATATTTTAAATGTTAAAAAAGAAACCTATCTCAACGAGGAGATAACTCCGTTTGAACTTTACATTAAATTACTTAGTGAATATTTTGGAAACAATATTGATTACGACCCAAATTCGATGGGCGATTTACCCCAAAATTTCAAAAAACTATCATATCAAGTTGATGCTGTAAATCAAGGGTTTAATATGCTGTTACAGCATAATGGATTTATGCTTGCAGATGTTGTAGGTTTAGGTAAAACGGTTATTGCGGCTATGGTTGCTAAAAAATTTGTTATGAAAAATGGAGATAATAACACTAAAATTTTAGTTGTATATCCTCCTGCGGTTGAAAAAAACTGGAAAAACACGTTTAAAGATTTTAAGCTAGATAAACACACTAAATTTATAACTAACGGTAGCCTCGAAAAAATACTTAATGGACACGACGATTATTGGAATAAAGAAGAATATGATTTAATAATTGTTGATGAAGCGCATAAATTTAGAAATCATAAAACGAGTGCGTTTCAAAACTTACAACTTATATGCAAAAGCCCACGTGCAAATAAAGGATTGATAGATGGTTTGCAAAAAAAAATAATTTTAGTTTCGGCAACTCCTTTAAATAATAAGCCAGATGATATTTATTATCAAATACAACTATTTCAAGATGCGGGGCAGCCAACGTTACCAGTAGAGAGTTTGACTTCATTTTTTAATCCTTTAATGGAAAAATATAAAATGCTTAAAACCAAAGAGCCTTTGGACGTGAATGAAATAAGGCGTATTTATGCTGATATTAGAAAGTTTATTATTGAACCAATTACCATACGAAGAACAAGAACCGACTTAGAAAATATTCCTGAATACAAAATTGATTTAAACGAACAGGGCATTAAATTCCCTAAGGTTGAACCGCCTAAAAAAGTGGGCTATATTATGGATGAAACACTAAATGAATTGTTTCATAAAACTGTTTTTTATTTAACAGATGAAGATAAACTTAAATACAGCCGCTATCAAGCTATTGCAGCTTTAAAAAAAGAAATACAAGATAAGTATTACGAAAATGCCGAAACGGTTTCTAAATCGTTAGCTTCTATAATGAAAACCCAATTAATAAAACGATTAGAGAGTAGTTTTTATGCCTTTAAAAAATCGCTAACTAATTTTGATGTTGCGAACGATAGAATGATAAAAATGTATGAAAACGATAAAGTTTTTATTGCTCCCGATACTAATATAAATAAACTGTTTAGTGACGGTTGGTCGGAAGAAGCCATTGAAGCTAAAATTGAAGAGTTGAGCGAAGAAAATCCTAAAAACAGAATATTTAATAAAGCTGATTTTAAAGAGGAGTTTATTGAGAGTTTAAAAAAAGACTCTAAACTTATTAAAGAGTTAGTAATTGGTTGGAACAAAGTTACCACCGATCCAAAATTAAATGAATTTATTAAGCAACTTAACAATCAATTTTTAAATAGCGATATTAACTTAGAGGGCAAATTGGTAATATTTTCGGAAGCCAAAGATACGGTTGATTATTTGGCTAAAGCTTTAGCAAATGAAGGTAGAACAGATGTATTGGTAATATCATCAGAAAACCGAAAACAAATGTATGATACTATTGTAACTAATTTTGATGCAAATTGGACTGCTGATAAGCAGGTAAGTAAGTACAATATTATACTTACCACTGAGGTGTTGGCAGAGGGAGTAAACTTACATCGCTCTAATGTAATTGTGCATTACGATACGCCTTGGAATTCTACTAAACTTATGCAACGTATAGGGCGTGTTAATCGTATTGGAACTAAAGCCAGTACTATTTATAATTATGTATTTTATCCTTCGGCACAAGGCGATATGCAAATAAAATTAAACAAAATTGCGTTTATAAAAATACAAGCGTTTCATAGTGCTTTTGGAGAGGACAATCAAGTATATTCTGAAAGTGAAGTGTTAGACGAAGTAAAATTATTTAGTGATGTTTCAATAAAAGAGCAAGAAGACGAACGGTTGAAATTTTTGTATTTTTTGCGCCATTTTAAAAACGAAAATAAAGCTTGGTTTAATACCATTAGTAATACGCCTTTAAAATCGAGAGCTGGTAGGAGTAGTAATGAAATTGAAAAACCAGAATTGAAAAATGGAACGGTTGCATTTTTAAAAACCAATAAAAAGTTTGAGTTTTACTGGGTAGATAATACTAACGAACCTAGCGAAATTACACCTATCGAAGCTTTTAAATTATTTGAGGCACACAAAAATGAAAAATCTGTTGCTCTAATTGAAAACCACCACCAACATGTTAGCAAAGCGTTGCTACATTTTGAAACATTGGAACATAAAATTGCGCAAACTCAAACTTCACCCGAAGCATTAGGAGGTGTGGCACAAAGAGCTAAAAAGTTTTTATCAGACCTTGTAAAATATCCACAGGTAAATGAAAAACAAAAGCAAAATATTGCAAAAATCATTACACTTATTGATATTGGTAAGTATGCTAATTTAGCTACTCAAATTGATAAGCTACAAAAGAAAAAATTAAATATTATTGTTTTGTTAGTTGAGATTGATAAAATTACGCAACACTTCAATGTTGATTTGACTGATGCTCAAAAAAATAAAAAAAATAAAGTTGAAAAACCAGTTTTAATTATTTCAGAATCTTTCCAATAATGACACAACATATAAATAGCGAAATAGTCAATAAAGACCACGCTGAAAAATACGGCAAAAAGATTGTCGCTACACTGTGGCGACAATTAGAACGCGAATACGACTCTTCTTTTTCAGAAAAAAAATCTTCGTAGAATGATGCAGTTTGCCACAGTTTTTGCCGATGAAAAGATAGTCGTAACACTGATACGACAATTTATACCAATTGTAATTTTTAAACAATCCAAATTTATCCCCTTAAAACATTCACATCTCGGTGGCTTAGCGAAGTCGAAGCCCATATACGACTAGTGCTTCAACTCGGTTGCTGAGCGAAGCCGAAGTACAGCCACCATAGCGTGAATAATAACACGTAAAACACTACCTGCAAGTTAGACTAGAACATAAATGGCATTAGTCGGACGCCTTTTTTGGCGGTTATTCCCATAAAAGAACCCATAAAGCTATTGCCATAGCTCAAAATAAAATTAAAAAAATAAACTAATGACACCAGAACAAATAAAAAATTTATTTTCTCATAGCTACAACCAAAAAAACTGGAAACAATTTTTGGGCGAAACTTTTACAAACGCTAACTTGCCTCCAAAGCCACTAACGCTTAAGTATATTAATACTAATGTGGCAACTCAAGCGCAATTGTTGGGCTATATTATGCTTAACGAAAACGATACTGAACGCCAAATTGGAGTATATGAAGTTACCTTGGCGCAGGGTATTGTTTTGGAACGCAATAGAGTGGGCTTGCGTAATTTGTTACGTAACGAGTGGAAAAACATTGATGGTGCTTTTATTACTTACCACAAAGCCGATAGTACTCGATGGCGCTTTACTTATGTATCGGAGCTTACGGGGTATGATGCCGATGGAGAGTTTATAAAAATAAAAACAGAACCTAAGCGCTATACTTATGTATTGGGCGAGGGCGAAAGTACCCGCACTGCTACAGAACGCTTTACGGCAATGGCAACTAAAGGTGCCAAAATTACATTAAACGATATTAAAGAGGCGTTTTCGGTAGAAAAACTATCTAAAGCTTTTTTTGACGAGTATAAAAAACACTACGATGCGTTTTGTAATTTTATGCTGGTTAAACCTGGTATAAAACAAACGTTATTTAATGGCGACGAAAAGGCTATTCGCGATTTTAACAAAAAACTACTGGGGCGTATTGTGTTTCTTTATTTTATACAAAAAAAAGGTTGGCTGGGCGTACCACAAAATGAAGATTGGGGCAAGGGCGATTATAATTTTCTTACGCAACAGTTTCATAATTTTAGAAACAAAGATCTTTTTTACCAAGATTTTTTAGCGGTTCTTTTTTTCGATACACTTAATTGCGAAAGAACCAATGATTTGTTTAATTATGATAATTCCAACTTTACACAACCGCCAAGTGTATCGGTAGTAAAAATACCTTACCTAAACGGTGGCTTGTTTGAGGAAGAGGATAAAAAACATCGTGCTATTATTTTTTCGGCACAGTTGTTTAGCAATTTGTTTAACTTTTTTAATCAATATAATTTTACTATTTACGAAGACGACCCCAACGACCACACCATAGCGGTAGACCCCGAAATGCTGGGCCATATTTTCGAAAACTTACTGGAAGACAATAAAGATAAAGGCGCTTTTTACACGCCTAAAGAAATTGTACATTACATGTGCCAAGAGAGTTTAATTGAATATTTGGATACAAACATTAATGCCGAAAAAAAACAAGCCATTAAAACATTGCAGCTACTTATACCTGCAACAGAAACTAGTAAAACTGAAGCTAGCGAGTGGCAAAACCAAATAGTAGAATTACAAAACCAATGTACCGATGCTCGCAAACAGCTTACCAATTTTATTAAGCATAATACAATTGATAAAGATGCCTTTATAATAACAAAACAATGCAACGAGCTACTTGATACCGTAAAAATATGCGATCCTGCCATAGGCTCTGGGGCTTTTCCTATGGGCTTGCTGCACGAAATTTTTACGGCTAAGCAAACGCTTCATACCCTTGAGCACGGCAACGCTATACACTTTGATGCAAGTGCTGTAAAACTTAATAGTATACAAAATAGTATTTATGGTGTAGATATAGAAAAAGGCGCTGTGGACATAGCACGCCTCCGCTTTTGGCTTAGCCTTATTGTGGACGAAGAAAAACCTAAAGCCTTGCCCAACCTCGATTATAAAATTGTGGTGGGCAACAGTTTGGTAAGCAAGTTGGGCAATGATGTTATTGATATAGATTGGACAGTAAACGAAACTACTCACGGGTTGTTTGGGGCCGATTTAGCCTTGCAAAAAAGCACTATTCTTACACAAATAAGTGTGGAGCAACGCGCGTTTTTTAGCCCTAATAGTAACAAAAAAGACCTTGCCAAGCATATACGCAACCTAAAAATAGATTTGCTAATAACGCAGCTGGAGTTAATGTGTGCTAAACAAAATATACACAACCCAAACAATTTTAAAAATAAACCTAAAGCTAAAATAGCCGAAGAAACAAAAAAACAGTTAGAAACCTTAGGTTGGAAAAGCCATATAAAACACTTACAAAAACTTAAAACCAATGCTAATTTGCCGTTGTTGTTTTTTGATTGGAAATTAGATTTCCCCGAAGTGATGAACCAACAGCTAAATGCTAATGCAGGCTTTGATATTGTAATTGGAAACCCGCCGTATGTAAATGTTGAAAAAATAGACCAATCAATTAAAGATAATATTTCGAAATTTAAAACTGCTCATCAAAAATACGACCTCTATGTTTTGTTTTATGAAGCGGCTTTAAATTTGCTAAAGCAAAAAGGTATTTTAAGTTATATTACATCTAATAAATTCCTTTCCCAAGGCTATGGTTTAAAATTAAGGCAGGAGTTTTTACAGTATAAGATAGACCAAATAATAAATTTTAATTATGATGTTTTTGAATCAGCAACGGTACAAACCTGCATTGTACAAGTAACTAAAACAACACCTGCCCAAAATCATACCATTGAAGTAATAGATGTTAATACCCTAAAAGACAAGGATAACTTCACTAATCGTACTGTTGTTGAAATTCCTCAAAAAATTTTTGACGAGACAGACGAAAATAATTTTAGAATTAATTTAACTAAAGATAAAATTGTTTTGTTAAATAAAATTAAAAGTAACACATTACCTCTTTATGATATATGTTCTGTAAATTATGGTTTACGTCCAAGTAGTGAAAAACTAGGCTTAAAAAAAGAAGCTTTTATCCACGAAGCAAAAACAAATTCAAAGTTTAAAAAATATTTTGAAGGTAAAGATATGGGGTATTGGATTTTAAATACCAATTCTTATTTAGACTATCAACCTGAAAAAATGTATAATCCAATGTTCCCAGAATTGTTTGAAAATAATAAGTTAGTTGGAATTAGAACGATAGGCGATGTTTCTAAACATAGATTTATTTATGACGAAAAAGGTTGTTATTGCAACGATTCAGTAGTTGTGTTAAATTTATGGTATATGTTGAAAGATATAGAAAACATAACTATAAAAAGAACGATTACAAAACAACGAATTGTAAATTCAAATAAATATTCATATAATTTTTTACAAGCCGTTTTAAATTCAAAAGTTATTAAGTTCTATTTCAAAGAATTAATGCACGATGGTTTACATTTTTATCCAAACCACATGAAAGCACTTCCAATAAAGATAACTGAAGCTATTAATCAAAGAAAAGTAGGTAAAATAGTTGATGAAATTATTGTTTTAAAAACTAAAAACAAAGATACGGACACCACCGCTCTAGAGCACCAAATAGACCTCCTAGTGTATAAACTGTACAACCTTACTTACCCCGAGGTACAAATAATAGACCCTGCCTTTGCCCTAAGCGAGGCGGAGTATGCGGCTGTATAATCTCGCCCTAGTTATTGCCTTTGCGGTGACTCATACAATCACATCGCGGTGGCTGAGCGGACTCGAAGCCCATATACGGCTAGGGCTTCGACTCGGTTGCTGAGCGTAGCCGAAGTACAGCCACCGTGAAAGGAATGGCAAAGCGGAAATACAAAATAGGAATAACAAAAAATATAATTATACCACGGTGGCTCATACAATCACATCGCGGTGGCTGAGCGGAGTCGAAGCCCTAGTACTCCATGGGCTTCGACTCGGTTGCTGAGCGTAGCCGAAGTACAGCCACCGTGAAAGGAATGG
>JACMRI010000103.1 GCA_014376525.1 Bacteroidia bacterium
CAAATACACAAACAACCCCAAGTTCAGCATCTGCAGGAGCACGCCAGGTAGGTACGCAAGGAAACGTAACTGTAACACGTGACGTGCCACCTAATGCAACTGGCGAATTTATGGTAACATTAACTATTAAAAAACCTGGTATTACTGGCTTTGCCAAAATGGAAGAAGTGTTAGCCGATGGACTAACCGCAACCAATATAGAAAGTGCAAGCGGTGTATTTTCATTTGTAGATAATAAAGTAAAGTTTTTGTGGATGAGTTTGCCTCCTGCCGAAGAATTTAAAATATCATATAAAGTAACTGTAAAGCCAACATTTGCAGGAAATATGGCTTCAATAAGTGGTACACTTTCATTCCTTGAAAATGACGAAACCAGAAAAGCAGCAGTGCCTGCAAGCGAAATAGCTTTAGGTGGCAGCGCTGGCGGAACGCAAATGGCAAGTACAGTAACTCCAACCAAAACTACACCAGTAGTAGATAATACACAAACTCCAGTAAAAGAGAAGCCTGTAAAAGCACCTAAAGTAAATAACGATAACTCAGGTGGGGGAGCATCCAGCGGAAACGTTGTATATAAGGTACAAATATGTGCAACACACAAAAGTGTACCAAATACCTATTTTAAAGATAACTGGAGTGTAGCCGATGCTGTAATAAGCGAGCAGCACGAAGGTTGGTACAAATACACTGCAGGCAAATACAGCCAATACTCTCAAGCAAGAGATAAACGTACTGAACTTACTGCTAACGCACAAATACCTGGTCCATTTGTATCTGCCTACAATGGAGGTAACCGTATTACCGTTCAAGAAGGCTTAATGATTAGCCGTCAATCGTGGGTACAATAACATTACAGAAAATTTTATAGAAATTTTATAAATAGTGCGCTCAAAAGTTTTACTTTTGAGCGCATGTTCATTAAAACAACTAACCTCTAAATTAACTAAACAATGTCGCACAACAATCATCACAAACACGAAGAAAAAAATGATTTTAATACCGTATCGGACATGCCATGGTTTAGACCTTGGATATTAGTAGCTTTTTTAGCGCTGGTAATTGCAGTTTTAGTTCGTGGTTGTAAAGAAACATTTAAGTACGAAACACTTACTACAACAGCCGCTCCTGATGCAAATACTCATAGTGAACATGGCGAAGCATCAATAAACGAAAGTAAAAAACAAAACAAATAAGTAAGACTATACTTTAGGAGATACCCCTAAATCTATTATTGATACATTTAAAATTGCTAAAATAAAATACTGCTAAAAAAGGTTTAGGCTAATTTTAAGTTAAAAATAAATATTATTCAATCTTTTTTTCAAGCGAAAGACTCAAATTAGTTAGAAACATTGTTAGTTAGGTTCATATTTGAATGAATAACTTTTGCATTTAATGCATATTTAGCAGTAATACTTAGTACGAGAATTTATACCAATAATACAAGAAATTCTTTTTACTTATAACGAAATATAAGCGTACTTATCATATCTACAGTTGAATAATCAGAAAACTTGGTATCCCTACTACTAAACTTGTAACATAAGGTTGTGGTTTGCAACACCTAATAGAAAAAAACTACTGAGGAAGATGGTATAAAAAACCGCAGAGCATCAATGCGTGTAACTAGAAAAAAATAATTATTGTGCATTTAACCATCATAAAATTTGCTTAGTTGAAATCTATTTGTAAATTTGCACATAATTAAAAACAACGGAGAGGTGCCTGAGAGGCCGAAAGGACATGTTTGCTAAACATGCGAACGGGTAACTGTTCCGAGGGTTCGAATCCCTCCCTCTCCGCTTAATAATAACAAAGCCTATTACAAACTGTAATAGGCTTTGTTATTTATACTAAATAAATGATTTACTCCAATTATTTCGTAGTTGCTTTTACCAATTTTTATTGAGATATAGGTAATTATATTTAAGGAATTAAATTTGGTTTAAAATATAATTTGTATTACAACAATAACTGATACATAGCTTCGTCGTCAAAACCTTGTGGCGTTTTTATCCATTCTTTTTTAATGCCCGCTTGTTTAAAATTTAACGCTTCAAATAATCGAATACTTGCTGTATTTTGGGTGCCAATGGTAGCATATAGTTGGTGCAGCATAAGTGTATTTTTTGAGTATACAATAAGTGTTTGCAGGGCGTCAGTAGCATAGCCTTGCTTACGATAATCTGTATTGCCTATAAGTATGCCAATGCCTGCACGTTGGTGCAATGGGTCGTAGTTAAACAAGTCCAACATACCTATTGGTGAGTTGTTTGTAGTAGATATTATAAAACGTATTTGCTTGGTGGTGTGTATATCGTAGGCACTATTTTGCAAATAATTTTGCAATATATCTTTGCTGTAAGGTGCAAGAGTACCGCTTACTTGCCAGTTATTTACATCGTTTTCCCAAGCGTATAGTAGCGCTATGTCGGCAGGTTCAATAGGACGCAACAATGTAGTTTTTCCTCGCATAGTTTAGATGTTAATTTTGTGTAAAAATAAGCGTTTAAATTTAATAGCAAATGTTACTATTCTTTGTTTCTTTGTTAGTGAAAATTACACACTATGTTATCACGATTATTTATACAAAATTACGCTTTAATAAGTCAATTAGATATTGACTTAAATAAAGGCTTTACTACCATTACAGGCGAAACTGGCGCAGGAAAATCTATATTATTGGGCGCATTGGGTTTGGTAATAGGCAACCGAGCCGACTTGCAAGCCTTACACAATACTGCCATAAAATGTATTGTTGAGGCCACGTTTGACATAAGCAAATACAACATAAAATCATTTTTTGAAGAGCACGAATTTGAATACGCTACAGAATGTATAGTACGCAGAGAAATTAGCCCCAGTGGGTCGTCCAGAGCATTTATAAACGACACTCCCGCCAATTTGCAACAACTAAAAGCATTGGGAGCATTGCTTATAGACATACACTCGCAACACCAAACATTACAATTAAACGATGGTAATTTTCAGCTAGTTGTAATAGATAGTTTTGCGCAAATAACTGATAAGCAAAAAGAATACGCACAGCAATTTAAAATATACAAAAGCCTTCAAACCCAATACAATAGCTTATTACAGCAACAAGAAGAGTTGCACAAGGAACAAGATTATTTACAATTTCAGTTTAATGAGTTTGAAACTATTGAACTAAAAAATATTAATCAAACAGACTTAGAACAAGAGTTAGAAACCCTAACCAATGCCGAAAGTATAGCACAAGCTTACGGAAATGCTGCTATAGCATTGATAGATGGAGAAACTCCTATTACCAATCAGTTACGCGAAATTAAAAACACATTGCAAAACGTATCTAAAAACAATGCGAAATTTGCAGACTTAATTAGTAGAATAGATGCCTGTAACATAGAGTTAAAGGACGTTGCAAGTGAACTAGAAACCATAGCCGAAACTACACACTACGATGGCGCACGCGTAGAAATTATAAACGCCAACTTGGATACTATATACAGATTACAAAAAAAACACAGTGCAACTACCGTAGAAGAACTTGTAATTATTAAAGAAAACATAAGCAACAAATTAGTTGATATTGGTAATATAGACAGCAGCATAACTGCCGCTAGCGAAGCCCTCACACTACATACCAAAATAGTACAAACTGCAGCAAGCGAATTGCGCAAGTTGCGTACACAAGCCTTTGAAACATTTGAGAAACAAATAGTACTGCAACTACACGAATTGGGTATGGAAAAAGCACAATTTAAAATACAACATGAAGCGCTTACTCAACTCAACGTTATGGGTGCCGATAAAATAAACTTTTTGTTTACCGCCAATGCAGGCGCAGAGTTACGCGATGTGGTAAAGGTAGCGAGTGGCGGAGAGCTATCTCGTGTAATGCTGAGTATTAAAAATATACTATCGCAAAAAGTAAGTTTACCTACTATTATTTTTGATGAAATAGACACTGGTGTATCAGGGCAAGTAGCTACTAAAATGGCTAACATAATGGCGCAAATGGCAAGCCGTATGCAGGTTATAGCTATTACACATTTGCCACAAATAGCAAGCAAAGGCAATCAACATTTTTTTGTGTATAAAGACCATTCGCAGGAAGCAACATTGTCATCAATAAAAAAACTAAGTGCTGATGAGCGTGTGCAAGAAATAGCCAAAATGTTAAGTAATGATAACCCAACCAACGCAGCTATTGAAAACGCTAAAGAATTATTAACACACTAATACTTTATAATGCTAAAAATAACTAGTTTGTTTATTGTTATACACCTTACTTTGTATGGTAATACTGCCATGGCGGGTATCAATAAAACTACTATGGATAGTTTAAACTATTATGGCACACTACTTACCAATGAAGATAATGATAGTGATAGAGTACTAGCCAACACACAATTTTACAACCTACTTAGTCGCACATTAAACGCACAAAAACAATTAAACAACCCTATAAAAGACAGTATAAAAATACTTTCGCAACTATTAAGTACAGATGGTAAATTGTGCGTATACACATGGGCACTTCCCGCTACCGACGAAACGTACAAGTATTTTGGATTTGTGCATTTGGTAGAAAAAAAGAAACTATCTGTACACAAACTTATTGATAAATCGGACGAGATTACAAGCCTTGAAAATGCTTTGTTAAACAATGCGCGTTGGTGGGGTTGTGTGTATTATAAAATGGTAGAAAAACAAAGCAAAGGCATAACCTATTACACACTATTGGGTTGGGATGGGAACGATGCTACTAGCAACAAAAAAGTAATAGAACCCCTGAGTGTAGGTAACAATGGTTTGCTAAAAATGGGTGCATCAATATTTTATTATCCTAAAGAAAAACTTACTAAACGCCGAGTAGTGTTTGAATATAGCGACCAAGCCGTAATGACACTACGTTACGAAGTTCTAAGAGACGAAATTGTGTTTGATGGACTATCACCCTCGGAAGAACGCTTTAGAGGCAATTACGCCTTTTATGGCCCCGATATGAGTTTTGATTCTTTCCAGTTTAAAAACGGAAAATGGCAATATAACCCACAAATAGATATACTCAAAGACGACCGTTTTTACAACCCTGATAACAACAAACCTTTGCCTAGAAATAAATAACTAATTAGTGTTATACAACAGCCGCAATTCATAATTAATAACTCGTAAATAAACAATGTCTGTAACCACTCAAATAACACAATTAAAAACTAATTTACCACCACAAGTAACGCTTGTAGCGGTAAGTAAAACAAAACCAGTGGAGTTGTTGCAAGAGGCGTATAATGCAGGTCAACGAGTATTTGGCGAAAACTACATACAAGAAATTGTAGCCAAGCAACCACTAATGCCTAATGATGTAGTATGGCATTTTATTGGGCATTTGCAAACAAACAAGGTAAAATATATTGCTCCATTTATACACACTATACAAAGTGTAGACAGCGAAAAGCTATTAACCGAAATAAATAAACAAGCACAAAAATACAAACGTGTCATTACTGTTTTTTTGCAACTTCACATAGCACAAGAAGAAACTAAATTTGGTTTAAGCTATGCAGAAACAGCTATTTTATTAGCAAAATTAAACGAATATCCTCACGTACACATTGCAGGGCTAATGGCTATGGGAAGTAATACTGATAACCAAACGCAACTACGCAATGAGTTTGCGGAGCTACATACTTTTTATAAACAATATCCTAACTTACCACATTTATGCGTAGGCATGAGTGCCGATTACGAACTTGCTATTGAATACGGTAGTACCATGGTAAGATTGGGCAGTAGTATATTTGGCAGTAGACAAATAATATAAATTAAACCAATTCTATAATTACTTTTTTGTTGCCAGCCACTGTGTTAATAGTAGTAATGCGTTTTACGTTTCCTTTGCCACGTATTATAACGCTGTAACCCTTATTTTCCAACAGATACACGGCATCTCGTGCACCCATACCTATGAGACTATTAAACGATTTTTTGTTAAACGAAGTTTCTATTTTAGTATTGTGCGTTACTCTGTTATCTACATTTATTTTTACCCAATCGGCGTTAGTTTTATAATTATTATTGTGTAATAACGCACGCATAATAGTTGCAAAGTCGTTGCTATTACCCATTTGTATAAGTGTTTTTTTTATTTTAAAGGTTGTATCTGTTACTGGAGTAGTTTGTAAATTAAGTTGTGTAGCATATATTTTATCTGCCACCTCTTTAAATATTGGGCCCGCTACTACATTACCATAATATAATTTTCCGCTTGGGTTATTTACTACCACAATGCACGAATAAACTGGATTTTCTGCAGGGAAGTAGCCTGCAAACGATGCTTGATAGGCCTTAGCCTCTGTGCTTTCTTCGGTGTTATTATAACTACCTTTGCTACTAGCAATTACGGAAGTACCTGTTTTACCTGCTATTTTCATATAGTTCGTTTTTAAGTTTTGCGCACTCCCTTGTTGCACTACTCCTTCTAGCATGGTACGCAATTGCTTTATAGTACTTGGTTTTGCTATTGCATTATTTATAACTGTGGTGTTATATTGTTTTAGCATTGTACCACCACGTTGTATGTTTTTTACAAGCATAGGTTTTACCATTACACCATTGTTGGCAACAGCGTTGTATAGTGTAAGTATTTGTAGTGGCGTTACTGTAAGCTCGTATCCATGCGCCATGTAGGGCAACGATGTACCGTACCAATCTTTATCTTTAGGGTTTTTTATACGTGGTTGTGCTTCGCCATTAAGGTCTATGCCAGTGGGGCTGTTTAGGTTTAAGCTATATAGTTTGTCAGTAAATTTACGTGGGTTTTTAGCATAATATTTGTTTATTATTTTGGCTATTGCCACATTGCTCGATGTTTCAAATGCGTGTTGCACACTTATTCTATTGGTACCATCGTGGCTATCTCGTACAATACGATCATAGAATTTTTTGCGTCCACCTTCTGCGTCTATCGTGTCAGATATTTTTATGTACCCATCATCAATAGCAGTTAAGTATGATGCTAATTTAAATGTGGAGCCAGGTTCTGTGGCTTCTCCAATGGCATAATTATATTGTTCTAAATAAGTGGCAGTATCTTTACGTGTGTAATTGGCCATTGCTTTTATTTGCCCTGTAGCTACCTCCATTACTATAACACAACCATGGTGTGCTTTATGTTTTTTTAGTTGTGTAATAAGTGCGTGTTGCGCCACGTCTTGTATATTTACATCTATAGTGGTGGTTATGTCTGCACCATCGTGTGGTTCTACTTCATTTTCGCTATTAATAGGCATCCACACGCTGCCCGCTATTTTTTGCATTAAGCGTTTACCTTGTTGTCCTACTAAATAGTTGTTATACTTACCTTCAATACCAACTGGTTTACCTGCTCTATCGTAGCCAATGGTGCGTACAGCAAGGTTTTTGAAGGGTTGCTCACGTTTATCATGTTGTAGTACAATAAGTCCGCCTTTGTATTTGCCTAACTTAATTATAGCAAATTGTTTTACTTCTTTTAACTGAGTATAGCGTACTCCACGTTGCAGTAAGTGGTAACGTTCTTTGTTGCGACGCGCACGTTTCAATTCTTTCTTGTAAGCCGATACGGTTTTATCATTAAATAAATTGTTAAGTTGTATAGCTAACGAATCTATATTTTTGGCAAATATTTTATCTGTAATTGCTTCGGCACGCATATCCATACGCAGTTCGTATATTGGTAACGAAGTGGCTAGTAGGCTACCATCAATCGAAAATATATTACCACGTGAAGCATCAATAGTTTGATATTGTGTAGTAAGTTCTTTGGCTTTTGCACGCCATTTTTCACCCTCAACATATTGTACTTTAAATAATTGAAACACAACCGCACAAGCAAACAAACACACGCCTGCGTACACCACGTAAGTGCGTTTCATAATGTATTGTTTATTGTCCATCATTGTTAGTAGTATTTATTGTTGTTGGATTATTCTAGTTGTTGTTTACCACAATTTTAGACGGTGGTGTGGTAGATTCCTCAATGCCTATTGCTGTAGCTATTACAGCTACCTCGCTTTGTTTGCTTGCGTGCATTAGGTCCGATTTTGTGGTTATGTATTCCGAGCGTAGTTCTTTTAGTTCGTTGGTAGTTTTATTAATATCTCTTACCATTCCTTCGGCATAGTACGAATTAGAAATATATAACATACACAAAAACACAATAAAAAATATAAAAGGTACTTGTGCCAATGCGTTTTCTTTGGATAGAAACGCACCATTAATAATACCCGTAGCAAAACGCAATGCCTTGTTGGGCTTTGCCTTTTTTTTAGCTTTTAGTGGTACTTCCTTAACAGGAGTTTCGGTAGGTTTAAATTTATTCATTTGTTGTAATTGCTGTTATATTTTTTGTGCCACTCGCAATTTTGCACTTCGTGCTCTACTGTTTGTTTTAACCTCTGCATCGCTTGGCTCTATTGGCTTACGAGTTATTTGTTCAAACGGGGTAAGTAGGTTTCCAAAAAAATCTTTATGCACATCGCCTGCAAAATTACCTGTACGCATAAAGTTTTTTACCAATCTATCTTCTAACGAATGGTAACTCATTATTACTAATCGTCCGCCTGGCTTTAATATTTTAAGCGACGCTTCCAACATTTGTTTTAGCGAATCTAACTCGTTGTTTACCTCTATGCGCAATGCCTGAAACATCTGTGCAAAAAACTGCGCTTGCTTAGGCTTAAACACCATAGGCATAACTATGCTTGTAAGTTGTGTTGTTGTATTTATTTTGGTATGTAAACGTGCTTGGTTTATTAAATCTACCAAACGGTTATAGTGTTGTATTTCGCCATATTCCTTAAACACACGTTTTAATTCTTCGGGCGAATAATTATTAATAATATCAGCAGCAGTTTTGCCTGCTGTGGTATTCATACGCATATCTAATTCGGCATCAAACCTAAACGAAAATCCACGTGTAGCAGTATCAAACTGATGCGATGAAACTCCTAAATCGCCCAACAAGCCATCAACAGGAGTAAAGTCGTAAAATTCGGCCCAGTTGTGTAATTGCGCATAATTTTGATGCACTAGTGTAAGTTTATCATTAGTTGGTTTGTTTAACAAGGCATCTGTATCTCTATCAAAAGCGAGTAATTTGCCAGTAGTTAAGCAGCTAAGTATTTGGTTGCTGTGTCCGCCGCCGCCAAAGGTTACGTCTACGTACTTGCCATTGGGTTGTAAGTTTAAACCGTGCATACACTCGTGTAGCAATACTGGATTATGATATTCGGACATTTAATTTTTTATTATGGTACTGTAATAAAGTTTTTTTTAAATAAAACACTTATTATCATGTAAAAATAACACAAAACAAAGTAGTTTATTGTGCGAAGTTTCGTTTTTTTCCACATTATTATGGTTGTTATTATTGATTGTAATTACTGTTTATCATTAACCTTTTTTGTATGTATGTTATTTCCAATAATTAAATATTTTAATTCCATTTGAATAAAAAATACGGATAAACATACTTCCCTTTTCAGTAAAATTTACTAGTGAAAATAGCTGTCGCGAGCATTTTAAATTGGAACGTTATAAATTAGGATTAGTTTGCACTAGCTGTTAGAATACAACTCATTATTGGATAAAATGCGTTTGGCATTACTAATGCAAAAAATGTAACCATTGTGCTAAGCCTATGTCTTGTTTTAAGCACCAAAAAAAACCATACGCTGTATAAGTGGTAGATAATAAGTGAAAAAGTTGATGTTTTATTTTAATAGTGGTAAAACTAATTTGCCAACCACACAAGTTTATTTTGGGGTCCTACGCTAGTGTTTATTCCACCGCCAATAACCTAAACGTAAGCCTATGATAAGGGGTAGTGCCATGCAAAGCTATACCTGCACGATGGGCCTTTGTTGGATAGCCTTGATTTTTATCCCACGTATATAACGGGTGTTGTGCATGTAAGTTTGCCATATAATCATCTCTATATGTTTTTGCTAATACACTTGCGGCGGCAATGCTAGCATACTTTCCATCACCTTTTATTATGGTAGTGTGTGGTGTGTTATTAAAGGGTTTAAATCTATTTCCGTCCACTATTATATGTGCCAACTTGTGTTTTTTAGCAACAATAGCAAGGGCTTTGTGCATAGCAAGTATGGAGGCATTAAGAATATTTATGTGGTCTATTTCTACATTGTCTACAAAGCCAACAGCGTAGGCAATGGCTTCTTTTTCAATAATGGGACGCAGCTCGTTGCGTTGCTTGTGTGTAAGTTGTTTGGAATCGTTTAACAATGGGTGATAAAAATGAGGAGGCAATATAACCGCAGCAGCTACTACAGGGCCAGCCAAACAACCGCGGCCTGCTTCGTCGCAACCAGCCTCTATTACATTGGGGAGTAAAAAGTTAAGTAGTTTGTTTTTGACTAATGCCATTACTAAAAAATAGAGAGTACTTATTTTAAAATATTGTACAAAGAAAACTGATTTTACAATTGATTTGTTATTTATATTTGTACAGAATTTAACACCTAAAAAACAATTACTCATGGCTGCTAAAACAGATAACTTTCAACACCCCGATTATTATTTAATGGACGATATGCTTACTGACGAGCATAAACTAATACGTGATACCGCACGTGCATGGGTAAAAAAAGAAGTAACACCAATAATAGAGCAAGCGTGCCAAGACGCTAAGTTTCCAAAACAATGGATTAAAGGCTTAGGCGAAATTGGTGCATTTGGTCCTTACATACCCACAGAATATGGCGGTGCAGGCTTAGACCAAATATCATACGGATTATTAATGCAGGAGTTAGAACGAGGCGATAGTGGCTTACGCTCAACAGCATCGGTACAAAGTTCGTTGGTTATGTACCCAATATATACTTACGGTAGCGAAGAACAACGCAAAAAATATTTACCCAAATTAGCTACTGGCGAAATGATGGGTTGCTTTGGATTAACTGAGCCTGACCATGGTAGTAATCCTTCGGGAATGCTTACTAACTTTAAAGATATGGGAGACCATTATTTATTAAACGGTGCTAAAATGTGGATATCAAACGCACCATTTGCTGATATAGCCGTAGTGTGGGCTAAAGATGATGCTGGCGATATACGTGGTATAATAGTAGAACGTGGTTACGCAGGCTTTACAACGCCCGAAACACACGGTAAATGGAGCTTACGTGCAAGCTCAACGGGCGAATTAGTATTTGACAACGTAAAAGTGCCCAAAGAAAATTTATTGCCAAATGTAAAAGGATTAAAAGGCCCTTTGGGTTGCTTAAATAGCGCTCGTTTTGGTATAGCTTGGGGTGCAATAGGTGCAGCTATGGATTGTTATGATTCGGCACTAAATTATGCTAAAGAGCGTATACAATTTGGTAAACCTATTGCTGGTTTTCAATTAACCCAAAAAAAGTTAGCCGAAATGATTACCGAAATTACCAAAGCACAATTATTATGTCATAGATTAGGTACACTTAAAAATGAACACCGAGCTACACCTGCACAAATATCAATGGCTAAGCGTAATAGTGTAAATATGGCATTAGAAGTAGCACGTGAAGCACGCCAAATACACGGTGGAATGGGCATTACGGGCGAATACCCAATTATGCGCCATATGATGAACTTAGAGTCGGTAGTAACCTACGAAGGTACGCACGACATACACTTACTTATAACAGGTATGGATATTACTGGCTTAAATGCCTTTAACTAAATAGTATATTTTAATACAACTTTAAACAACTAAAGCGGCCTGCAATTATATAATTGCAGGCCGCTTTGTTGTAGAGATTTTTTCTCACTAAATTCAATTACAAGGTATTATATACAGTGTCTAAAGCCTTTTTAATTATAATACATACATCTATAATTTGGGCATCGGTAATAATGAGCGGGGGTGCCATACGTACGCTATCGTCATTAAATAAAAACCATTCTACGATAACTCCTTGTGCTATACATTGGTTAAATACTTTTAATACATTATCAAAATTATCAAGTTGCATAGCCATTAAAAAACCAGCGGTGCGTAAGTTTTTAATGGCTGGGTGCCTTAAGTGTTGGTGAAATAAGTTGGCTTTGCGCACAACATCATCATAGTATCGTTCACGTTGCAATACTTGTAAGTTGGCTAATGCCGCGGCACAACTTACTGGGTGCCCTCCAAACGTAGTTATATGCCCCAATATAGGATTGTGGCTAAGTGTGTTCATTGTGTTTTTATTGGCAATAAATGCACCTATAGGCATGCCTCCACCCATGGCTTTGGCAAGGCACAATACATCGGGTACAATATCATATTGTTCAAATGCAAATAGTGTTCCTGTACGTCCAAAACCTACCTGTATTTCATCGGCAACATACAGCGCACCTACTAACTCACATTGTTGTTTTACTGCTTTTAAATAACCTGTAATAGGAACAATAACGCCTGCTTCGCCTTGCACAGTTTCTATAACTACGGCTGCAGTACGGCAGGTTATTTTTTGTATATCATCAAAGTTATTATAGCGCAGTAGCTTGGTATTAGGTAATAGCGGACGATACGCATTTTTATACTCTTCGCTACCCATAATACTTAACGCACCGTGAGTGGAACCATGATACGCATTTTTAAAACTTATAATTTCGGTACGTCCAGTATAACGCTTGGCCAATTTCATAGCACCTTCAATGGCTTCGGCGCCACTATTTACAAAATAACAATTGTTGAGTTGCTCAGGCAAGACATCTGCTAAAGCCTTAGCCAAGAGTACTTGTGGCGCATATATATATTCGCCGTACACGGTAAGATGCATGTATTGTGCCGCTTGGTCTTGCACAGCTTTTACTACTTCGGGGTGGCAGTGCCCAATATTAGCTACGCCTATTCCGCTTATTAAATCATAGTGTGGCCTATCGTTTTTATCATATATAAATACTCCTTCGGCACGCTTTACTTCTAAGCCAATAGGGGCTTGCGTGGTAAGTGCCACATGTTGCATAAATAATTGGCGGTGCGATTGATGATTTTGTGTACTACTCATTAAAAATAGATTTTAGTACTTATTATGGTTAATTCCAAACTTTAATACCTCGATTGGGTTTTACGTAGTGAGGAAAATACTGGGTGTAGGTAATTTGTGTAAAAATCAATTAACGATATTTACTACCATTAAACCAAAAGCATAAGCTATATGGTTTTACTTTTTCCCATGCGCCCATACTTACGGCTTTTTTGTGCACAAAGCCTTTAGGGTCGGGCTTTGCCGAGAATATAAATTCGGCTTCTTTTTCTTTAGCGCCATAGGTATGTATAAGCTCAATGGTGCAAATAAAATTATTGGTAACTTCTATATAATCATCGGCAATGTGTATAGAAAACAAGCCTGTATCGCGCTTGGCAATGCTAAATAATATGTTTTTGGTATTTATTTTTTGGTCTGGACGGTCGTTTTTTATTGTGTAAAAATTTAGTCTAAATTTTAATGAATCAAATGGTACTTTTAGTACATTAAAACTAAAATCGTTAATATGTACTCTGCCTTTATTTTTTACCAATGTACCACATTCCAAGCCCAGTGCCGAAGCCTTAAACATTCCCTTTACACGTAATCCATCGGGTTGTTGCCCAAGCGTAATTTCGTCGGTAGCAAGTACACTTACTTCGTTTAGGTTTATTGATGCTTGTTCTACCTCTATTTTAAGCTTGGTAAACTCACCTTCTATTTTAAAAATATTGAATGTTGCACTTTTATAACCAATGCGCGAAATAGTTATAAGGCTATTGCGTAAATCTTCGGGTATTACGAGTTCAAACTTACCGTCTTCATTGCAAACAGTACCCACGCCCTTATCTACTATACCAATGTTAACGTACTCTACAGGTTTCTTTGTTTTTTTATCTATAATTATTCCCGCCAATTTTACCTGTGCTACTGCATTGCTCGCAATAGTGGTTAGTACAATAAGTAGAATACATAATTTGTTAATCATTACGCTATTTTAATAATATTCAATATGCAAATTTAATAAAAAAAATAAGCTAAGTATTACTACTTAGCTTATAAAAAAACGGCCATGAAAACCTATAAAAGTTGCCCGAACAGGATTCGAACCTATATAGCCAGCACCAAAAACTAGAGTCCTGCCATTAGACGATCGGGCAATTTTATCTTGTACAAAAGTAGATATATAATTTACATTTCAAAATTTATTTTAATCAATTTTGAAAGTGTTTTATTTTTGCTACAAAAAACGTGTACTTGTTACTTTACTATTAAATATACCAAAGTCATAACTCAAAAAGAATTCGTGTGTAGTACCAGCATACTTGCCTATACCCATTAAACCTAAGTCGTAAGAGTAGCCCACTTTCATTTTTTCGCTTGCAAAATATTGGAACAATGCTGCCATGCCAAAATTGTGTTTGTACGATGCGCCTATCCAAAATGCTTTATTTATACGAGCATTTAAGTTTACGTCTAGTGCCAATGGAGTATTGCCTATACCTTCATATAACAAGGTTTTATATAATACTGATGGATTTAAAATTAGTTTATCATTCACCACCCACGATCTGCTTATGGCTAAATACGCATGCGGAACAAAATAATTTTTAATATTTGGCAAGTAACTATACACATTTGGTTTATTTAAGTGTGTAATTCCAAGACTAATGTAGCCTACTTGAGTATAATAATATGTACCAAAATCAAACGTAGGTACAATATCATATCTTACTACGCCTGAGCCTATATTAGGGTCGTTAGCATCTTTAAAATCTATTTTGGTCCAATCTATTTTATTGTTAAGTACGCCTGCTTTTAAACCAAAACTAAGTTTAGCTTTATTTAATGTGAGATGGTATGCGTACGATGCTGTAAAACTTGAAGTGGTTTTGGGGCCAATATTATCATTCATAAAATTAACGCCTACACCCATGTTTCTGCGTTTGAGTGGGCTTGTAACAATTAATGTTTGAGTTTGAGGTGAACCACCACTTTTAGAACTTGTTGCATAGGCCCACTGGCTACGATAAGTTCCCGTTACGTTTAGCACTTCTCTACTACCCGAAAATGCGGGGTTAAGCAAGTAATGATTAAACATATACTGCGAAAACTGCGGGTCTTGTTGCGCCACAACTCGTTGATAATACAATATAGTAACAATAAATAAAAAAAGTAATTTATTAAACATTTAACGTATAAGTTCTAGCCAGTTTTTTATTGTTCTTGTTTGCCCTCTAAGGTCGGTATAACTTATTTTGTAAAAATATGTTCCACTTGGTATTTCGCCTCCCTTAGTGTTAATACCTGTAAATACTACCGAAGTATTGTCATAATTTTTACCTTCCCATTCCAATCCACCCCAACGGTTATATATATATACTTGGTTATCCTTATAAAGTTCAATACCTTTTATGTAAAAAATATCGTTCTTATTATCTCCATTGGGTGTTATAACATTATGCTCATCCACTTCACACTCCTTTTCACCTTTTAGTATAGTAAATTTTTTGGTAATAGTATTAGTATCAGCACCATAAGATGTTACAATTACACTGTAAGTATTAGGAGCTAAGTTATATATAGTATCTTTTGTACTTTCGTTATACCATAGGACTTTGTACGTACCAGTTAAATTATAGGGGGTAACAAATGCTATACCGTCATTAATTCCATTACAAGATGTAGCAATAGTATCCAACTTAAAATTAAATTTGTTACTACGTGCTAATTCCAGTAATGAAGGTTGTTCAAAACCTTGTGTAAGCGTAGTACCTTCCATTGCACCTAAGCCTATTACAGCTTCGCCAATGGTATAGCTAACTAAAGCATTGGTGCTTACACCTGCGCTTGTACTTATAACTTCACGCTCACGCTGTTGCGCATTGGCAATGGTGCAAAAGAGAGAGAGTAATAATATATGGAGTGTGTTTTTCATGTTTAGTATTCTATCCAAGTACCTACGGTAGCAGATGTTTTAGTGGACACAAATTTTAAAGAGGTTTTAACTATGGCGGTTATAACTTTATTGTTACCAGACCCTGATTGCATTATTCCATATACTGGCACTCCCGATACAACTGTTTGTAATTCTGTAGAATACACATCTATTGTTGATAAAGGTGATATACATGTGGCTAAAGCTATTTGCATTGCTCCACTCCCAGTATTACGTACTATAATAATTGTACCTTGAGGAACTGTTGCAGGGTCCAATAAGGTTATTATTTGCGGAGAATTATCAGCTACTATTATATAATCTCCGAGATTTTGTAGATGATTACTAGTTACTACTTCTACTTTTACAATTTGTCCACCATCAACAAATAATGCAGCAGCACTATCTTTTACATCTTGGTTACTAATATACACTGTAGGTGTTGAGTTACTAGTGGCATAGTTAAGAAATGAGCCAGCACTACCTTTACTTGTGCCCACACTTATACCTCTTACTCCGTCACTACCTCCTAACTCGGCTATACCAAATACACCTGCTGCTTGTTCGTTTGTAGATGCGGTTTTGCCCATTACACCATAAGTAATTATATTGGTAGCCGTTTTACTTTCTCCAAAAATACCCGCCGAATAATCGGTGTTTCTAACAAAACCGTTTTGTAATGTTGCTAAACCAATTCCGTTGGTAATACCTTTAATACCGTAATTTTTTTTTGTATTATCAGTGGTTTCCCCTATA
>JACMRI010000104.1 GCA_014376525.1 Bacteroidia bacterium
ACGCAATACTTGCGTAGCGTATAAACCCACCACGCCCTGCGGGCGCACCTACGCCGAGGCGAATGCGTAAGTACTCAACGTTAATTTTAAATGTAGGTTTAGTGAGAGCGCTTCGCTTAGTGGGCGTGATTATACTACTTGCTATTTCGCCCCTGTACTGCCCTACGCCAGACGAGCCATAGGTGGGTTTGTGTTTTGCTGAGCTTGCGTAATTCTTAATTGGGAAATCGTAATTGGGAAATATAGTTTTCATTGTAGGGTAGGATTTAGTAAATAGTGGTGGATGAGTTTAGTAAATAAAAAAATCTCAAAGGAATATAACTCCAATGAGATAAGCATTTATAACACGTAAAGGGTACTTGTAATATAGGGAACTTGAGTAAGGTAAGAATTTCGCATAACAAAATGAGTTTTGATTTACATTATTTGCTAAAATAGTATTTATTTTTAAAAATACAATAGGTAATTATTAAGGTGTTAAAAATAAATTGACCTAGCACTATTTTAATGTAAAAAGAACTAAATTTGAAAAGTTTAAGTTTGTATAAAACTTTACACTTGCCGTAAAAAAAAATACCATGAAAAAATTATACGCAATAACACTATTATTAGCAAGCCAATACGCAGTTACTCATGCGCAAGTAACATTACCTGCAGGTGCACGTTCATTGGGTTTGAGTAATACATCCGCCACACTTACCGATGTGTATGCAATGCATAATAACATAGCAGGTATAGCCCCTTTAAAAAGTGTTAGTGCAGGCTTATATGTAGAAAATAGATACTTGGTAAAAGAACTTACCAACTACGGTATAATGGCTGCAATACCTACCAAAAAAGGAAACTTTGGACTAAACATAGGTTCGCAAGGAGGTAAAGGATTAAACACTACACGTATTGGTGTGGGCTATGCACGTGCATTTAGCAAGTGGTTTAATGTGGGTATGAGTCTTAATTATATTAATACAAAATTTAGCGATGCCTACTATGGTAGCGCCAATAAATTTACTGTAGCAGTAGGTATGCAAGCCAAAGTTGTTGATAACCTATACATAGGCGCACATCTATACAATCCAACACTTACACTAATTAGCAAAAACGAAGTGTATAAAGAATATGTACCAACCACTATTAATATAGGTATGCGTTATGATTTTAGCAAAGTACTTTCGGCACTAGTTCAGGTGGATAAAAATACAATAAGTAAACCCAAAATAAATTTGGGTGTAGAATACCGCATTGTAGAACAATTTTACTTGCGTGGGGGATTTTCGAGCAATGATATACGATCATCATTTGGGTTTGGTTATAAATCAAAGCAACTTACTATTGATTTTGCTGCTGGATATCATTACAAAATTGGGTTTGTACCTCAGTTTTCATTAGCTTTTAATTTGCCCGAATCTGTGAGTAAAACTCAACACAACTAAATAATACAAATAGTACAAGTTAAAATTATACAACTATTTAATAAACTATGCACATACTATTTACTATCCTAAAAAAATACGCTACTACACTTGCACTTATACTGTTAGTAAGTAATGTGTTTGCTCAAAAAACAAAACCTACTGATAAAGACGGAGACAACACCGATGTAGAGCAGCGTATGGAGCAAATAACTGAGCAAACCGAAAATGAAAATATAGATTTTAATACGTTGTTAGATAATATGAAATTTTATGCGCAACACCCCATAAACCTCAATAATACCAACTATCAGGAGTTGCAAGATTTTGGGTTACTAACCGATATTCAAATAAATAATTTATTAAAACACATTACTTCCAATGGCAAATTAATAATAATACAAGAGCTTCAAACCATAGATGGCTACGACTTGCAAACCATACGCAAAATAGTACCATACGTGTATGTAGATAATAATTTGAATAATAATCATGCTACTCTAAAGCAGCTACTTACCAAAGGCGACCACGTATTATTTGTACGTACACAAACAGCTGTACCCTTAGAGAAAGGCTTTACTCCAGCTACTGACAGCCAAATGCAAGCAAGTCCCAACTCTCGTTATTTGGGAGATAGATTTAAAAACTATGCACGCTACCGCTACACATATGGCAACAATTTTAGTTTTGGAATAACTGCCGAAAAAGATGCTGGCGAACAGTTTTTTAAAGGCTCACAAAAACAAGGTTTTGATTTTTACTCAACACACTTAGCTGTGCGTAACATGGGTAAAATAAAATCAATGGTACTTGGCGATTTTCAAGCACAGTTTGGGCAAGGTTTAACATTTAGTAGTGGTTTAGCGTTTGGCAAAACTGCCGATGTACTTGCTGTAAAGCGTAACTATCTGGGCGCACGCCCATATACAAGTGTTAACGAAAATATATTTATGCGTGGGGCAGTAATAAATGTAGAAGTAATAAAAAACATACAAGTTACCGCATTTGTATCTACCAAAAAAATAGATGCAAGCACTAATAATACTGACACCACTATACTTAATGTAGAAGATATACAAGCATCAGCATTGCAAATTAGTGGTTTCCATCGCACACCTAACGAACTTAATGGACGTGGCGCAATACGCGAAAACATAGTAGGTGGTAACATTAATTATCAACAACGTACAACCAAAATAGGGGTTACAGCTGCATTGGTTAATTATAGCAACGAGATAGTAAAGACTAATAAAATATACAATCAGTTTGAGGCACAAGGCAAAAACCTTGCAACAATGGGTGTAGAATATAGCCAAATATTTAGAAACTTAAATTTGTTTGGCGAAACATCTCGCAGTGGCAATGGTGGTTTGGCTACTATTAATGGTGCTATTATAGCATTAGACCCTCGTGTAAACGCAAGTATTATTTATCGTAATTATGGGCGCAATTATCAAGCACCATATAGTAATGCATTTAGAGAAAACACTAAAGTAGGTAACGAAAAAGGGTTGTATTTTGGATTAAATATTAAGCCTATAAATACATTAGCTTTATCGATATATTATGATAGAATAGAATATCCGTGGTTGCGTTATCAAATATCGGCACCAAGTAGTGGTTATGACTTTTTTAGTCAAGCAAATTTTATTCCTAACAAAAAAACGAGTATGTACCTGCGTTACCGTAACCGTAGCTACGAAAAAAACTCAAGCATAGCCAACGATGATATAGATATAGTAACTAATGTTAATCAAAGTAATTACAGATTTGAAATTTCATACACTGTAAGTCCAAGTCTTAAAATGAAAAATAGAGTAGAGGCCGTAACGTATAAATTAGGGGCAGGCGAAAAAAATGAAATTGGTTATTTGGCATTTCACGACATTACATACAAGCAGCTAAGTAGTCCGTTTAGCGGTAGTTTTAGGTACGCAATATTTGATGCGCCAAGCTACTATGTACGTATGTATTCATTTGAAACCAACGTACTATACGCATACTCTATACCCTCTTTATACGGTAGAGGCGTGCGTACATACGCAACATTGCGCTACGCAGTAAATCGTAAAATAGATATATGGCTTAGAGCTGCTGCCACCATTTATAACGACCGTACAGTAGTGGGTAGCGGCTTAACCCAAACTCAAGGCAACTCCAAAACCGACCTAACAGTGCAAGTACGTTTTAGATTATAAGTGCGTATGGAAAATCATATTGAAACATTAAAAAAATACAACGGCTTTGCCCCAGCATTATTTATAGAAGAAGCCACAACAGATTGTATTAAAAATAGTTTTTTTAAAACGGGCGATATTTATAATATTGAAAGCTTGGTTAGTAACAACTACGATGCAATTATCAATATAAAAAAACTGAATGATATTAACGAACTTAACGCTTTTCAAACAGCCATACACGCCAAGTTAAAACCTAACGGGTTATACATAGGCAAGGTAGAAACGAATGAAAATAACAGTCAACGTATTAAAGAAGAGCAGCACAAACTTATAGCACCATTTTATTCTTTTTTTGATTTTGTGTTTCGTCGTGTATTTCCTCGTATGCCTGTGCTTAATCGTATACATCAGTTTATAACTAAAGGCACTAATAAATGTATAAGTAGTTGCGAAGCTATTGGAAGGCTTTACTACTGTGGTTTTGAAGTTATTGAAACTAAAGCCATTAACAATAATATGTACTTTGTGGCACGCAAAAAAACTGAGGTACGTAGCAATGTAAAAGAAATATTATATGGTCCATTATTTATAATGAAACGTGTAAGTAAAAATAATAAAATAATAAAAGTTTATAAATTACGTACCATGCACCCATACGCAGAGTATGTGCAAGAATATTTACACAACAAAAACCAACTTGCTAAAGGCGGAAAGTTTAATAACGATTTTAGAATAACCAGCTACGGCAAATGGTTTCGTAAATTTTGGATTGATGAATTACCAATGCTTATAAACATACTTAAACTGGAAATAAAACTAGTGGGTGTGCGCCCTTTAAGTCCACATTTTTTGAGCTTATATTCTGATGAATTAAAAAAATTGCGCATTACCGTAAAGCCAGGTTTGCTACCACCATTTTACGCAGATATGCCAACTACTTTGGAAGAAATAATGCAATCGGAAATTAATTATATACACAGCTATAACAAAAACGGTTGGCGCTGCGATATTCGTTATCTATACAAAATAGTAGTAAATATTGTATTTAAAAATAAACGTTCGAGCTAAAATGAAATTATTTACCAAATGAATGTAAGCACCACCATAACGCCGTTTAGCATACAACTTAAGCATCCGTTTGGAGTATCGGGGCATACACGTACAAGCACACCCATAGTGTTGCTACAACTTAATTATAAAGGTTATATTGCCTACGGCGAAGCCTCTCTCCCACCCTACTTGGGCGTTACACAACACGATGTTATTACTTTTTTGCAAACCATTAATTTTAATTTTATAATAAATAATAGTATACAAGATGTACACCTATATTTAGCACAACAACCCAATGTACTTATGCCTGCCGTATGCGCCATAGATATTGCTTGGCACGATTTACATTGCAAACTCAATAACTCAAGCATTGCAGAACACTATAGTATTGATATAGCTAATATGCCACAAACCACGTTTACCATAGGTATAGACGCACCTTCAACCATAGCACAAAAAGTACAAGAGGCCAATGATTTTGATTTGTTAAAAATAAAAGTAGGTAGTGCCAATGATATAGCATTACTTAATGCGTTAAAATTAGCTACCAACAAACCATTTATGGTGGACGCTAACCAAGGCTGGACAAATATAAATGAGGCTGTAACGCTTACGCATTGGCTTAAAGCAAATGGTTGTTATATAATAGAACAACCATTCTCCAAACTAAACAACAGTGCTACGGCACAACTAAAACAATTAAATATATTACCCATAATAGCCGATGAGGCTTTTCAACAAATAGCCGACTTACCCGCCATTGCTACTAATTACGATGGCGTAAATATTAAACTAATGAAATGCGGAGGCATATATCCTGCATTACAAATAATAAAAGAAGCTAAAAAACTAAATCTACAAATATTATTGGGTAGTATGAACGAAAGCTCATGCGCAATACTTGCAGCAGCTCACATAGCACCACTATGCCACTACGCCGACCTAGATGGGCCATGGCTTATAACAAACAATCCTTTTAAAAATCCAACAGTGGCACAAGGCAGAATACAACTAAGCAACGCTACTGGCTTGGGTTTAGAGTTGGTATAAATGAAGATAAACTTTATCATATAATTATATAAATGCAAACTTATCTATCATTACTACGAGGCATAAATGTAAGCGGACAAAAAAGCATTAAAATGCAGGATTTAAAGGCGTTATATCAAAATTTAAATTTTGCTAACGTAACTACTTATATACAAAGTGGCAACGTTGTTTTTAAAAGCGCAAAAACCAATACCAATGAGTTAGCTCAACTAATTGCAACCAAAATAAAACAACAGTACAACTTTGATGTACCTGTGCAAGTACTTACATTAAATGAGCTAGCTGAGATCGTAAATAATAATCCGTATGTAGCTACTGCGCCATTAGAGCAACTTCACGTAACTATATTAAGTGCACCTCCCACTACTGAAAAACTAGCTGTACTAGCATTGTTACCACATGGTAATGATACTTATGTAATAAGCAACACAACCGTGTACTTACGCTGTACCAATGGTTACGGCACTACCAAACTTACCAACAACTACATCGAATCCAAACTTAAAACCAGTGCCACTACACGCAACTGGAAAACTATAAACGTACTATTGGGTATGATGCAAGATGTATAAATTTTTTTATACTAAAACTAAACCGAAAATTAGCTTAAACCTAATTTACAAAAAAATGTACATAACTTTTTATTTTTTTGAGAACTAACATAGTGCCAAAACTAAAGCGTGATGTATTTTTGTAAAAACTATAAAAACAACATTTATTTTGGCACATTACTTAGATTCATTAAACTCGGCACAGCGTGCAGCTGTTGAAAATACTGACGGTCCAACTATGGTTATAGCAGGTGCTGGCTCAGGCAAAACTCGAGTACTTACTATGCGTATAGCCCACCTAATGCACCAAGGCGTTAGTCCGTTTAGTATATTAGCACTTACGTTTACCAACAAAGCTGCACGTGAAATGAAAGAGCGTATAGGCAGTATAACCAATGGCGATGCCCGCAACTTGTGGATGGGCACTTTTCACTCGGTATTTGCACGTATATTGCGTGTAGAGTCGGAGAAGTTGGGCTTTCCGAGCAACTTTACTATTTATGATTCGGACGATAGCCGTAGCCTTATAAAAGCAGTGGTAAAAGAACTTAATCTGGACGATAAAATATACAAACCCGCTAGTATATTGGGGCGTATAAGTAGTGCCAAAAACAGTTTAGTTTCGCCACAGGAATATAACGCTACAGCGGCCTACACTACCGAAGACAAACACGCCAACCGCCCAATGGTTGGAGAAATATATAGTCGTTACCAAAAAAGATTGGTACAAAGTTCGGCAATGGATTTTGACGATTTGTTGTTTAATACCAATATTTTATTTTTGCGTTATGCGGATATTTTACTTAAATATCAACATAAGTTTAGGTATGTAATGGTAGATGAGTACCAAGATACCAACTTTGCGCAATACACTATTATTAAACGTTTGGCAGCATTGTACGAAAACGTAACAGTAGTAGGCGATGACGCACAGAGTATCTATTCGTTTCGTGGGGCAGATATTCAAAATATATTAAATTTCCAAAAAGATTATCCCGATTTTAAAACATTTAAATTAGAACAAAACTACCGCAGTACCCAAACCATAGTAAAAGCAGCCAACAGCATTATAGAACATAATAAAGAAAAGTTGGATAAAAATGTATGGACAAGCAACGAAGTAGGCGAAAAAATAACGGTAAGTATGGCCATTACCGATAATGACGAAGGGAAGATAGTTGCCAATAATATATTTGATACACGAGGTAATAAAAACGCCAAATATACCGATTTTGCTATATTGTACCGTACCAATGCTCAGTCGCGTTCGTTTGAAGAATCGTTGCGCAAGCTAAATATTCCTTACCAAATATATGGCGGATTAAGTTTTTATCAACGCAAGGAAATTAAAGACTTAGTGGCCTATATGCGCATGGTTATAAACCCTAACGATGAAGAAGCATTAAAACGAATTATAAATTATCCAGTACGTGGCATTGGCGATACTACTATAGATAAACTAACCATAGCCGCCAACGATAATGGATTGAGCCTTTGGCAAGTGCTGGAGAACCTGCCTATGTATGCCTCTCAAATGGTATTAAACAAAGGTACATACGATAAATTGCAAAATTTTCATGATATGATTCGTATGTTTCAAATTACGAATAAAGACAAAGATGCTTTTGAAACGGCTGAAGAAATAGCCAAACGTAGTGGAATGCTTACCGAACTACTCAACGACAAAACCCCACAGGGAGTTAGTCGTTCGGAGAATTTGGAACAATTATTAAATGGTATAAAAGAATTTACCGAAGACACACAGCCCGATGAATTTGGCGAACTACCACAACGCAAGTTAGCCGAATACATACAGGATATAGCATTACTTACTGATAGAGATAACAAGGAAGATGCTGATGGTAAACCCAAAGATATGGTAACGTTGATGACGATACACGCATCAAAAGGATTGGAGTTTAAATACGTGTATGTAGTTGGGTTGGAGGAAGATTTATTTCCTAGTAAAATGGCAAGTTTTAGCAACGAACAAATAGAAGAGGAACGCCGCTTGTTTTATGTAGCCGTTACACGTGCCGAAAAACGCACCATGATAAGCTATGCCGAATCTCGATTTCAGTGGGGTAAGTTAGTAAACAATCGTCCTAGCCGTTTTATAAACGAAATAGAACAAGAATACTTAGAATACATAATGCCTAAAACCGAAGGTAATAGTAAGTGGTACACAGGTGGTTCTAGCGCAAGTACTACTACTAACGGCGAATCATCATTCCAAAAGAAAACCACAGGTAGTGCAAGCACATTATCTAAGCCCACAAGTACGCCAAGTACATATAGTCCACCACGTGTATTAAGCAAAATTGGAACTACTGTACTACCTGCTAATACTGGCAATTTTGAAGCTAGCAACCCTAACGACATAGTAACAGGCATGCAAGTAGAGCACTCACGCTTTGGTATAGGTACTGTGCTTAAAATGGAGGGCAATGCACCGCAAATAAAAGCGACTATACAATTTAGCACTGGCGAAGAAAAACAATTGTTGCTGCAATTTGCTAAACTTAAAATAGTGCTATAATCAATAACTAATATCTGTTCATATTAATTACACCCAAAATCATACTAAAAAAGG